>JABGVY010000576.1 GCA_018645845.1 Gammaproteobacteria bacterium
CCGCGAGACGCAATCTGACTGGTGCGCTCAATACGCTTGAGCAAGGCTATCTGACCGACAACAAATTCCTAATGGGAGATTCAGTGACTCTCGCGGACCTTGCCGCCTATGTAGAGGTTGGCCAGTTGCAGCCGCAATTCACCAATGTCTTCGATCTGACGCCGTTTCCGAATGTCGTTAGATGGTTGGACCATATGACCCAGGTTGAAGGTCATGATGATGTCCATGTGGTGCTTAAGGAACTTGGGGATATCAGCGAGTTTGCGCCGGATATGGAGTCAATTAAGAATGCAAACAAACAGGCACTGCGAGCACTCAATGCAAAGCTTGCCGCGCTTTAACGGTTAAAATAGGAGTCGCCGATGGAAAAGAGAAGAATGGGTCGACATGGCCTGGAAGTGCCCGCATTGTGCCTTGGAACGATGACATTCGGGCTGCAGGTTGATGAGAAAGTTTCTCGCAGTATCCTTGATAAAGCGGTGGACAGCAGACTTATTTTTCTTGATACGGCGGACGCTTACCCGCTGGGCGGTGATCTGAACACCCAGGGCGAAACGGAAGCGATAATTGGTCGCTGGATGAAGGACAAGGGCAATCGTGATGACCTGATCATCGCGACCAAATGTTTTGCGCCAACCCGAAGAGGGCTGAATAATGCAGGACTTTCCCGGCAGCATATTATGGAATCGATCGATAATAGTCTGCGCCGCCTGGGGACAGATTATGTCGACCTGTATCAAGCACATGGTTTCGATCCGAAGACACCGATTGAGGAGTCTCTTCGCGCTTTCGAGGATCTCGTGACGGCGGGGAAAGTCCGGTATGTTGGTTGTTCAAATTATCCAGCCTGGCGACTGGGGCAGGCTTTGCGAGCAGCCGACGGGCTTGGCGTGAGCGGTTACATTTCATTGCAGCCGCGCTATAACCTGCTTTATAGAGATATAGAAACTGAACTGTTGCCGCTTTGCATGAGTGAAGGCATCGGTGTCATTGTTTATAACCCGCTCGCGGGGGGATTCCTTTCGGGTAAATACAAACCAGGCCAGCAACCGGAGGGAGGGACACGATTTACGCTTGGCACTGCCGCGGACAGATACCAGGAACGCTATTGGCACGATGCACAATTTAATGCCGTTGAAACTCTGAAAGCTGTCGTAGAAGCAAAAGGCCTGAATATGGTTTCGGTCGCAGTGGCCTGGGTGCTTAAGCAACCAGGGATTACCTCCGCGATCATCGGCGCGTCGAAACCGGAGCAGCTGGATGCTAACCTGGCCGCTTTTGGTATCGAGTTCGATGATGAGCTGACCAGAGCCTGTGAAAGTGTCTGGTGGTCATTGCCAAAAAAACCGGTTGCCGAGGGGTATCGTTAATCGGCGCCATTTGATTGTCGACGGTTTCTCTGATTAAACAATATTAGTGACCAGTAAAAACAGCCTCGCGTTTTTCGACAAAAGCTGCGATACCTTCTTTGGCATCAGAGGTAGCGCTGCAGGTGTTTTGTGCATAGGTTTCGAATTCAAGTGCTTCTCGCAGAGTAGAATCCATACTGCGGTACATTGCGCGTTTTGCCATGCGGATCGCGATGGGCGGTCCTGCTGCAAAGGAGTTTGCCATCTCAAGGGTCGCCGTCATGAGAGCCTCCGGCGTTTCCAGTTGCGAAACAATGCCCAGTTCCAGCGCTTCTCTTGCCTGGATCATTTTCCCTGACCAGATCAGTTCGCAGGCCTTTGCCATACCAACTATACGGGGCAGGAAGTAAGTCCCTCCCCAGTCAGGATGCAGGCCACGTTTGGCGAAGGTTTCCCCAAACTTTGCTGTGTCCGATGCGATGCGAATGTCACAGGCAAGGGCAATATTCATACCTGCACCTGCGGCAGCACCGTTAACGGCAGCAATAATGGGTTTGGTTGAATCTCTTAATGCCAGCACTATTCGATCTCGAATCGGGTCAATCTTATCGTCCAGCACACTGGCTTTACCCGATTTTCTTGCTTCATTCATGGCTTTCACATCTCCTCCGGAACAGAAACCTTTGCCGGCACCGGTGATAACGATGACCCTCACGCTATCGTCAGTTTCCGCAAGCTCAAGCGCCGCCGCGAAGCTCTGGCGCATCGAAGGTGTTAGTGCATTTAGAGTCTCTGGGCGGTTTAATGTAAGCGTTGCGACGAGATTATCGACGTTGTAAATAAGATGTTCGAAATCCATTGAATGTTGTTCCTTATGGCCTGAGAAGCCTTGATACTATCTAATCGGATAGAGAAATGCAGAACGTGTTTTGTACAGCAAGGATGAGCGCATGCAAACAATGTACACGGAGGAGCAGGAACAGTTTCGCGAGGTCGTAGCGCGATTCCTGCGAGTGAAGTCGACAGCCGGTGATGTTCGTCAATTGATGGCATCAAGCGAGGGCTATGATGTAGCTGTCTGGCGACAGCTTTGCGGTGAAGTTGGCCTGGCGGGTACGCATATTCCGGAAGAATACGGGGGGGCAGGTTTTGGTCCTGTAGAGCTCGGTATTGTTTCTGAGGAAATGGGCCGTTACCTCTACTGTGGGCCTTTCTTTGCCTCATCGGTCATGGCCGGGTATGCCCTGTTAAATGGTGCGACGGAGTCTTACAAGTCCGCCATTCTGCCGGATATAGCCTCGGGAGCGAAAATTGCGACACTCGTTCTGGATAACCTGAACAACCCTGGGGAAGTAGGGGCTGCATTAAAAGCGACTAAAGAACACGTTGTTTCGGGTATTGCATCGATAGTGGTTGATGCTCACATTGCCGACTTATTGATTGTGGCTGCATCGACGCCAGATGGTCTGGGTCTGTATCTGGTCAATGCAGGTTCAGAGGGTCTGTCGATCACCCCGCAGGAAGCGCTGGACCCCACACGAAAATTATCCAGGGTGTCACTCTCTGAGGTGCGCGCTGAGCGAATTGGCTGGTTGACCGAAAGCTTGTTGAATCAGACCTGGGATCAGATATGCAGCGTTTTGGCGCACGAGATGATCGGCGGTGCGCAACATCTATTTGAATCAACTCTTGAGTATACAAAAGTCAGGGTCCAGTTTGGTCGGCCTATTGGTTCCTTTCAGGCCCTGAAACATCGCTGTGCGGATTTATTAATGGAATTGGAGTTTGCGAAAGCGGCGATCCACCATGCTGCTTTCTGTCTCGCGGCGAGTGAGGGTGAGCCCTATGTGGCGAGCATGGCAAAAGCAATGGCCAGTGATACCTACATGGAGGCAGCCAGGGCCGGCGTTCAGCTTCGCGGGGGTATTGGGTTCACCTGGGAAGAGGACACGCATCTCTGGTACAAGCGAGCAAAGAGTTCCGAGGTATTTATGGGTTCAGCCCATATGCATCGTGAGCGGATGATGACAATGATTGAAAGAGCCTCAGGCCATGACACCGGAGAACAGCCATGAATCATGATGAAATAAGGAAAGAGGTGAGCGATTGGTTAGACGCTAACTGGTCTGCAGACAGGGCGCTGATAGAGTGGCGGAACATCCTCTTAGAAGGTGGTTGGGCTGCGCCGAACTGGCCTGAAGATTGTTTTGGACGGGGCTATGATGCCGAGCAGGCCGCGGTTGTTAGTGATGTATTTGCAGAAAAGGGCGCGGTTGGCGCGGCGCAGGTTGGGCCCCGGCGACTGGCTGCTGAAACCATCCTTGTGCATGGGTCTGATGATCAGAAGAAGAGATACTTGCCTCCGATCCTGACCGGAGAGCATGCCTGGTGCCAGCTTTTCAGTGAGCCGGGCAGTGGCTCGGATCTCGCAGGCGCGAGCACTAAAGCGGAACTGCTCGATGGGCAGTGGATTATTAACGGCCAGAAGGTATGGAATACCAGTGCGCATCATGCTGACTTTGGCATTCTTGTGGCGCGAACCGATTGGGACCTGCCCAAACACCAGGGCTTGTCTTATTTTCTGATCAACATGCGTCAGCCCGGGGTTGAGGCAAGACCACTAAAGCAGATGAATGGACATGCCTCGTTTAACGAGGTCTTTATGACGGATGCCATTGTTCCCGCTGAGGACTTGATGGGCGGTGAGGGCAACGGCTGGGCAATTGCGACGACAACGCTGTCGATTGAACGCCAGGGTTTTGCCAGAGGCAGAACTCCCACTGTCAGCAGAACAGCTGAAGAAGGGCCTATCTATCAGGAGTTTGCGGCCGAGCTCGAGATCGCGAACGAGCCTTATACCTGGTATCCCCAGCGTGAAGGCCGGGTCGACCTTGTTTTGCCAAGGGCGAAAGAGACGGGCGCCATAAAAGACCCCGCTGTGCGTCAGGAAATTGCACGGCTGATATGCCTATCGAGTGGTGCGCGCCTGGCTGCTGCCAGTGCGGCTGCCCAGCGTAAATCAGGCAGTAATGAAGTTATTCCCGCTGGCTCAATCGGCAAATTGGGAGCAAGTATCATCGCCCGACAAGCCGCTCATGTGCACACGATGATTTCAGGTTCGGATGCAATGTTAAGTGGTCAGGAATCCGCGGCAAAGGGCATGATTGCGGAGACCCTGATTTCGGTACCTGCAATCTCGATCGCCGGTGGTACCGATGAGATTCAACGAAACATTATTTCCGAGCGGGTGTTGGGGATGCCGAAAGAACAACGATCAGATACCGGCCCTTTTCGCGATATCAAGCGTAACGTGACATAGTGTTTATAAATCTAAAGGAGATAAATCATGGCATTTAAAGGCGTTGATCATATTGTGGTAAGAGTCGGGGACCTGGATGCGGCTGTCGCCAATTATACGAAAATCCTGGGCATTGAGCCGGACCGACAGCATTCCGATGTGCTTAAGGCTGACCAGGCATTTTATCATTTCAGCGATGGTACATTCCTGGAATTAATTACACCCACTGAAGACGATTCGCCACTTGCTGGACCTCTTGCCAAAAAGGGTGATGGGATTCATACGGTTGCTTTTGCTGTTGATGACCAGAAAGAAACGGCTGCGGAGCTTGATGGAAAAGGAGTTCGTGTCATTGGCGGAGCCTTTGTTCATCCTGCAGAAGCAAACGGTGTGATGGTGCAGTTAAGTCAGGCGACGTAAACCAGCGAATGAATGGAGGCAAGCGTTATGAGTGATCTGTCTGTGTTTCGCGAAGAGACACGAGCCTGGTTAATCGAAAACTGTCCTGAAGGGGTCAAGGGACCTGGTGTTGTGCATTCCGGCAGTACCAAGGTAACGTTCGAAAAGGACATTCAACTGTGGATGGAACGAATGGCCGATCGTGGCTGGACCGTTCCTGCGTGGCCTAAGGAATACGGGGGTGGTGGTTTAACCGTTGAACAAACCCGCGTGCTCTTCGAAGAGATGAATGAGATTGGGGCGCGTCCGCCGCTGATTAATATGGGCACACGAATGTTTGGCCCGACATTGCTGGAATTCGGTACCGAGGAGCAGAAGCAGCGGCACCTGACAGTGATTGCGAAAGGCGGTGCTGCCTGGTGCCAGGGCTACAGCGAGCCCGGCGCCGGTTCTGATCTTGCAAGCCTTCGATGCCGCGCCGAAGATAAGGGAGATTACTTCCTGATCAACGGCCAAAAAATTTGGACATCCGGTGCCCAGTACGCGGACTGGATGTTTTGTCTGGTGCGAACGGACTTTGATGCAGCCAAGCACAGTGGCATCAGTTTTGTATTGGTCCCAATGGACCAGGAAGGTGTCACGGTAAAACCGATATCACTCATATCCGGCAACTCCCCTTTTTGTGAAACTTTTCTTGACGATGCGATCGCGGAAAAACGGGATCTTGTCGGTACGATGAATGAAGGCTGGACGATTGGTAAACGCCTTCTGCAGCATGAACGCTCTGGGCAAGGAGGCTTGTCGCCCACGGCGGCCAGGCCAAAACCCGTGGGTGTCACCATCGACCTTGAAGTTGATGACGTGTTGAAAGATTATGTCAATGACTCGACGATCAGCCCGGCGCTGCGTGATGAAGTGATTGACTGGAAGATGAGAAGTGCCGCCTTTCGGTTAACCCAGAAACGCGCGGGTGAGCAGGCAAGGGATGGTAAGACACCTGCTGACACGACTTCTGTGTTCAAACTCTATGGATCGACACTCGCCCAGGATCGTCAGGAAATCGTCGTTCGACTGATGGGCACACAGGGTTTAGGCTGGGAAGGAGACACTTTTTCTACTGATGAAATCGGCGCAGCGCGATCCTGGCTGTCCAGCAAAGCAGTGACCATTTACGGCGGCACCAATGAAGTGCAGGCAAATATTATCGCCAAGCGCGTACTAGGCTTGCCCGACTAATCTACGGCATGAGGTTTAAGCCGACCGCTGCAATGCGGCGATCCGTTCTTCAAGCGGAGGATGCGACATAAAAAGTGCCCGAAGGCCGGTAGGCCTGCCGCCATTGATACCGAACGCTGCAAATTCTCCTGGCAGGTCTTCTGCCTGATCGCCCTGTAACTTCTTCAGGGCAGCGATCATTTTATGCTTCCCCGCGAGATCAGCCCCGCCTTCATCAGCACGAAATTCCCGGCGTCGGCTGAACCACATCACGATCATACTGGCGAAAAAGGAAAGAACAATCTGAGCAAGGATAGAGCTGATGAAATAGCCGATGCCGAATCCGCGTTCATTTTTTAGGATCACCCGGTCCACGAAAAAGCCGATGATACGTGACAGAAAGATCACAAAAGTATTCACAACCCCCTGCATGAGGCCCATGGTAATCATGTCCCCATTGGCAACGTGACTGACTTCGTGGCCAAGCACTGCTTCTGCTTCATCAGCGGTCATTGCCTGCAGCAAGCCTGTACTGACTGCGACCAATGCGTTGTTTCGACTCATGCCAGTTGCAAAGGCATTTACCGTGTTGGACTGGAAAATACCGACTTCGGGCATCCCGATGCCAGCATTCTCCGCCTGCTTTGCGACGGTATCAACGAGCCAACGTTCCTGCGGGTGAGCCGGATTTTCAATGATCTGGACACCCATCGATCGCTTGGCCATCCATTTGGAGATCGCCAGTGATATAAAAGACCCGCCGAACCCGATGACGGCAGACATAACCAGTAATGCATAGAGGTTTAGGTCAACGCCGTTGGCCGCGAGCAGGCCTTCGATACCAAGGATCTGGAAGGTGATGCTGATTAATGCGATGACCGCGATGTTTGTCGCGATAAACAAAAATAATCTGGTCATGTTGTTTTCCCGTGTGGCCGTATTCTCAACGTCAAATATTGTGGCATATGCGGAGAATTTCAACTCTATGGACAGACTAGGCGCTGAAAATAATATCCATTGAGCGGGTTAGCTGCTGTTCCTGGTGGTTAGGTAGAGCAAAAAGCTGCCAATGAGAGCCGACACAAGGGAGCCTAGCAGGACGCCGGTTTTTGCGGTTTCGATGATGGAGGTATCTGCCCAGGCAAGGGTCGAGATAAAAAGCGCCATGGTAAAGCCTACGCCCGCTAACATGCCCACCGCGCCAATTTGGGTAAATGTCACGTCTTCCGGTAATTCTGCTACTTTCAATTTCACAGAAAGCCAGGCAAAAACAAAAATACCCAGCGGCTTTCCAATGACCAGACCTGCCACAATCCCGACGGCGATTGAACTAGTCAGGACGGCGCCAAAGTCTTCCGCAATGACGACTCCGGCATTTGCAAGCGCGAAGATGGGCATGATCATGAAGGTAACATAAGGCATTATGGTATGTTCTAGCTCCTGTAATGGGGCCGTAGCCTGTTCGGTCACCTGTTCCATTGAATGAACGATGCTGTGCTGTTCGCTTGAGAGCAAGGCGTTGCCTTGGGGTAAGCCGGTTTCGCGTAAACGTTTTAGGAGCGCTTCCGCCTGCTCGGCAAACTGATTGCCATGAATGCGCGTACGGGCGGGAATGGTGAACGCCATTAGCACGGCTGACAGCGTTGCGTGAACACCAGACTTTAGGAAAGCAACCCAGACAACAAAGCCGATCAGAAAATACAGGACCGGATTTCTGACGCCAGCCATATTTGCCGTGATAGACACCAGAAGAAAGCAACCGCCAATTGCCAGGCTCTGCAGCGCAATGTCATCGGTGTAAAAAATCGCGACAACCAAGATCGCGCCGATGTCGTCGACGATGGCAAGCGCAGTAAGAAAGACCTTTAGTGAAATGGAGACCGGAAACAGTGCCAGGATTCCCAATGCGAATGCGATGTCAGTTGCCATCGGAATACCCCAGCCAAGTGAAGCCTCGCCGCTGGGGTTAATGGCAAGGTAGATGAGCGCGGGAGCCAGCACGCCCCCGAGTGCCCCAAAAATTGGCAACGCAGCGGTTTTCGGGTTGGCAAGTTCGCCTGCCAGAAACTCTCGCTTGATCTCCAGTCCGACAACGAAGAAGAAAATGCCCATAAGGCCATCGTTAATCCAGTGACTCAGGGTTTTAGATAGTTCGAACTCGCCGATACCAATAGTTGCGTAGGTATGAAGAAGTCCGTGGTAACTGTCGCTATAGCCGGAGTTGGCCCAGAGAAGCGCGACGATAGTAAAAACCAGCAGCAGGCCGGCACCGGCAAGCTTGTGCTCGAGGAACATCTGGAATGGTCTGGTGACCCTATCAATGAATACCGGTTCAACTGTCATGGTTACCGCTCACTGATTGGTTACACAATTTTATCAATTAAAGGAGGGTCGAAGGAAGTCATTTTATGGATCAGTTCTTCCGGACTGTCCGATACCAGCAACATTTTTTGGTGAGCGGCTTTTATAAACCCCTTTTCTGCTGAGTTCTCGAGAAACTCGATCAACTTGTCAAAGTAGCCGTTTACATTAAGCACCGCGATGGGTTTTTGGTGAAAACCCAGTTGTGCCCAGGTCAGGATTTCAAACAGCTCCTCGAATGTCCCCAGTCCGCCTGGAAGAGCAATGAAGGCATCACTTAGGTCTGCCATTCGGGTCTTCCGCTCGTGCATAGATGTCGTGATGATTAACTCGGATAACCCCGGGTGGGCAATTTCCTTATCCGCGAGAGACTGTGGCAGGACGCCGGTCACGAAGCCGGCTGATGCCAGAACGGAATCAGCGACAGTGCCCATCAGGCCAATGCTGGCCCCGCCGTAAACCAGGCCATATCCATGGTCAGCGATGGTGCTTCCCAAATCAGTGGCAGCGGCGACAAAGGCTGGATCACTGCCGCTGCTAGAACCGCAGTACACGCAAATATTTGGCATCAGATGAGCGGCAGCGTAACCAACAATCCTGTCATTGTCTTACTCGAGTTCTGTTACCGAGGTGATGACCTTGTGGACGATGCCATATTCGATAGCTTCTTCAACCGACATCCAATAGTCCCGATCAGTATCCTGTTCGACCTGCTCAAGAGGTCGACCCGTTTCATCGGAGATGATCTTGTTGATCCGTTCCTTGGTTTTCAGAATCTCTTCCATCTGGATGGCGATGTCAGTTGCGTCACCTCTTGATCCGCCGCTTGGCTGGTGAACCAGGTAGCGCGTGTTGGGCAGCGAGAATCGGTTTTCTTTTTTCGCGGCAAGGTAGATGTTGGTGGCTGCACTCGCAACCCATCCGGTACCCACTACCCTAACTTCTGGCTTGATGAACTTAATCATGTCATAGATAACATCACCGGATTCGACATGTCCTCCTGGAGACGAAATGTAAATCGTAATTGGTTCGTTACTTTCAGCAGACAGTGCTAGCAGCTGTTCCGCTACTGAGCGAGCAATACGTTCATTAATGTTGCCAAAGATGGAAATGGATCTGGATTTGAATAACTTCTCGTCCATGAAATTTACGGACGGCAATTTCACATCCTGTTGCTCTTCGTTCATCGGTGTTCCTCAATATTCTGATGTTTTGCAAAAGGGGCGACTCGCCCATGCAGTCGCGCAGGATAGCATAAATCCCACCGCCTGAGTGTTGAGATGGGGCCGAGTTCCTCGAAATCAAGGCCCGCGATGGACAACTATTCCCGCTCGAGCCACTCTTCCAGGAGCATCTGGAAGTGCCTGGGTTTGGTCTCGTTATAATCGGCCAGTTGAACGAACTCCTTGGCTGTGGCTTTTAGGCCTTCCTGGACAAGGGGCAGATTGCGGACATCCTGATTAAATACCTTGGCCAGCATCCCAAGCTCCGGTGCGTCAGTCCAGTCGTCATCCGCGGATAACCAGTGAATTTCCCTGCAGGGCTCATATTCACCATTTTCCGGAATAGGTGCGAGATAGATACATTCCATGATGCATTCATCCGGATTTGTGCCGTGGGGTCTGAAACGATAGTTGATCCGATTGAATGAACCCCATGGGTGAAAATTGGGGAACAGGGTAAAAAAGATGCTGGTGAATTCGATGTCCGAAACTTCGTCAGCAATGCTCGGAACAACATTGCGCAGGGCATCTCTTTGGATTTCCGCGGCGAGCACGCGCGGGTGGACCTTTTTCTCATTTTTCTTGGCTTTCTCTGCGATTGCTTTGTCGAATTCCGTTTGTTCGATTAGTGGTCCACCGGCCCAATTGACGAGGTGTGGGTTAACTTCGGTCAGGTCTCCTTCCAGATGACGTGCCTGAATATCGAACCGGCCTGTTCTGCCATCGGGTGCTGTAACTTCCACTAAACCCTCTTCGATTCGCACGTAAACAAATCCATTAAGGGGGTTGCGGAGCCTCATTTTTCCATCTTCCGGAAGAGGGTCCCACTGCGGCATACCGGCACCATCCAACGCGCCGCAACGAATGGCACGGGAGTAATTACCGAACACATCGTATTTGGTGTCCACGTCGTGCGCACCACCCATCAGGATTTGCGGGTGAGTTGCTATCACGTGATAGGACTCCATGAATGCTTCGTTGGCGGCTTTCCAGTTACATCTGATAATTTTGGCAACGTGTGCCTCTTTGTAACGATTCTCATAGGGGAGGAGCTTGAAGTGAGACGGTAGATCTCCAATAAAATCCTCGAAGGGCCCACAGTTTTCGTCCGGGTTGATAAAGATATATCTGCCCCACCTTCCAACTTTAACTTCGGGAAGTGATTGCTCTGCTCTTTTCAGATCAGGGAAATCCCATTCGCAGGGAATTTGCTTGATGGATCCATCGAGTTTCCAGGCCCATCCGTGGAATGGGCAGCGCAGTTCATCAGCCTGTTTGCCGCGATGCTCTCTCAGTTTCCGGCCACGGTGCAGACAGGAATTATAATATGCCTTGTATTCGTCTTCGCCGGACTTGACGATTAGGAATGACATGCCTGCGATGTCGTAGGGAAGGTAATCTCCTATATTAGGCAGGTCATCTTCATGAGCTGCCATCTGCCAGACTCGCTTCCAGAGTTTCTCAACTTCCAGGTCGAAGATCTCCTGGGAGTAGTAATTTTTTACGGGTACAAATGTTGGTCCTGGCTCAATGGGTGAATCACGTCGAAAGGATTCAGGAATAGGGCGGGTTTCTTTATCGAGCATTTTGCGGAAAGAATCGTCCAGTGTCCTGACTGATCGGGTAGCCATTAATTTCTCCAACGGGTTTTATTTATTTAGACCATATACCTTTTACAGGCGGGCAATCAATCATCAGCTATTCCCTGCTGCAGGTATGATCGCGACATTCGGGCCTCTCGACGATCGGGTATAAATTATTGTAACCTGTTCCAATAATTATTCTACTGTGACATTATCAGGACCAAATTCAAGTAACGGGATGGGCAATGGATGTTTTAGGCAAGGTTGCATTGGTAACAGGCGCAGCCTCGGGAATCGGTCGTACAACCGCCAAGATGCTGGTGGATGCAGGATTAAGGGGGCTGGTGATTCTGGATATGGATCCTGCTGGCCTTGCAGAAACGG
>JABGVY010000374.1 GCA_018645845.1 Gammaproteobacteria bacterium
CAATGCGCGTCCTTAAATTTCTCCTTGTTTCACTGCTGGTACGGAATACGACCTGACAGGAAGCATAAACCCGAGAGGAGCCTCGATGAGACATTATGAAATAGTGTTTCTGGTGCACCCTGATCAAAGTGAACAGGTGCCTGGAATGATAGAACGTTATTCAAGCCTGATCTCCCAGGGCGGTGGTGTCATCCATCGAACTGAGGACTGGGGTCGACGTCAACTGGCGTACCCGATCAACAAAATTCACAAAGCCCATTACATTCTCCTGAACGTTGAATGTGCTTTAGAGACGCTCGAGGAAATTGAAACAGCTTTTAAATTCAACGATGCTGTTCTAAGAAACCTGATCATGAAGCGTAAGAATCCGGATACAGAAGAGTCGCCGCTCATGAAAATTGAGCGTGAGAGCAAGGAAAAGAAAGCTCGCGACGATGTTTCTGCGCAGAGAGCAGAGGCAGCGGCAGCGGCAGCGGCTGTGAGAAGTGCAGAGGAAGCTAAGGCTAAAAGCGAAGCTGATGCGGCAGACACAGAAACAGCAGACACAGAAACAGCAGAAACAGAAACAGCAGACACGACAGTCGCGGTAGAGGAGTAAACAGATGTCCAGATTCTACAGAAGACGAAAATACTGCCGCTTCACCGCTGAAGGTGTAACGGAGATCGACTACAAGGATATTGAAACGCTAAAGGCCTATATTTCGGAAACCGGAAAGATCGTACCTTCCAGGATTACCGGAACCAAGGCCAGATACCAGCGTCAGCTTGCAAAAGCTGTAAAGAGAGCCAGGTATTTAGCGTTGATTCCTTACACGGACGCTCACAAGTAACTAGCCGATAAAATCATGCGAGCAATTGCAGAGTTTGCAATGCGTGGCAGAGTCTACGCGATAGCCATCAGTATGGTGGCAGCAGCACTGCCCCTGCTGGGCTGGTTGAGTACCGTGATTGTTGCTCTTGTTTGTTTGAGGTCTGGCATTGCTGCGGGGTCAGTGATATTCCTGTGGACCTTGTTGCCATTAGGTGTTGCCTTGTATTTCGTAGGTGATCCCTCGCCGATGATCACGTTGGTAGGGGCGTTCGTGATGGCGATGCTATTGAGACAGACCCTATCCTGGGAACTGGTACTGATTGCATCAGTGGTGTTGTCTGCGGTGGGAGCATTGATATTTGAATTCAGTGCGGCGGGAATTCTGGACCGGTTTGTCCAGTTTTACATCGACTACTTAGAACAAGTTGATGCATCGGTCGTGATTGACCCGGGGCAAGCCAGGAAGCTGCTGATAGGTTTTTTCGCGGTGGGTCAGGCGTTTTCCATGGTAGTGATGTTGATGATTGCCAGATGGTGCCAGAGCGCGTTGTATAATCTGGGGGGATTCAGAAACGAATTCCACCAGTTGCGGCTTTCGCCGTCGATTAGTGGCTCTATCGTGTTGGCTATGGCGGTTTGTTACATGTTTGGCGACGAGTTAGGTCGTTGGTTACCCTTGTTAACGGTACCGCTGGTGTTTGCCTCAATTGGGCTGATACATTGGTTGATTGCGAACAGGGAATTATCAAAAAACTGGTTAGTTGGGTTCTATGGGAGCCTGGCGTTGCTGTTCCAGATTATATATCCGGTGTTGGCTTCCCTTGCGCTGATGGATAGCTGGTTCGACATTAGAAATAGAATAGAAACGATTCAGAAGGATTAAGTCATGGAAGTGATATTACTAGAGAGTGTCCAGAAGCTAGGCGAATTGGGTGACAAGGTTACTGTAAAGTCAGGCTACGGCCGCAATTTTCTTATTCCGCAGAAAAAAGCGGTACCTGCTACAGCTGAAAACCTGCAGCAATTTGAAGAGCGACGGGCAGAACTTGAAGCAGCGGCTGGCGATAAGCTGAGCATTGCGAAAAACCGGGCTGAGAAGGTAGACGAACTGTCAATCACGATTACCACCAAGGCCGGAGAAGAAGGCAAGCTGTTCGGATCGATCACGGTGCGAGATATTGCTGAAGCCAGTGAGGCGGTCGGCGTCAAGCTCGAGAAAAGTGAGGTGAGGTTGCCGGAAGGCCCCATTCGTGAGCTCGGCGAATTCGAGATCAATATCCACCTTCACCCTGAAGTTGACGCAGTATTGAAATTGGCAGTGGTAGCCGAGGAGTAATTTATTTACTCTTGTTCTCCCGCTGCAGTTAAGTCTCGAGATGTCGATTGGATGACCTTAGCCCTTTAAAAGTACCTCCTCATTCTATCGAGGCTGAGCGATCAGTGCTCGGTGGTCTGATGCTCGATGAAAATGCCTGGGATAATATTTCAGACTCTCTTGTCGCAGAAGACTTTTATCGATCGGATCATCGAATCATCTATCGGGTGATGGCGGATCTGGTCGAAAAAAGCCACCCGCTCGATATCATTACAATCTCAGAAGCGCTGGAAGGTATAGGCGAACTAGAGAACGTCGGCGGCCTTGCGTACATTTCAGACTTGGCTAGTAGCACCCCTACCGCATCCAATATTCACGCCTATGCGCAAATTGTGCGGGAAAGGTCGACGGTTCGAGGCCTGATATCTGTTGCCCATGAAATCGCGGATAGCGGCTTCAATCCAGATGGCCGCAATAGCGCAACGCTTATTGATGAAGCTGAATCCAAGGTTTTTAAGATATCTGATGACCGCCCCAGCAATGGTGGTCCTGAATCTGTTCGACCGTTGCTGACCAGGGCCATTGACCGCATCGATGTATTGTTCCAGACCAAAGGTGCGCTAACCGGTATCAGTAGTGGCTTCAGAGATATCGATGAGATGACCTCGGGTCTGCAACCGGCGGACCTGATCATCGTTGCTGGTCGCCCGTCGATGGGCAAGACATCCTTTATGATGAATATCGCAGAGAGCGCCGCTATTTCTGGCGAAAGTCCTGTGCTCGTTTTCAGTATGGAAATGCCATCTGATTCGCTGGTCCTCAGGATGCTCTCATCTCTTGGTCGTATCGACCAGACCAAGATACGGACAGGCCAGTTGGGTGATGACGACTGGCCGCGTTTGACCTCGGCAGTCACCTTGTTGAATGATAAGCCGCTGTTTATTGATGATACTGCTGCACTCTCCCCCACAGAGATCAGGTCACGTGCCCGCCGCGTTGCGAGGGAGCACGGCAAACTGGGCATGATCCTGCTGGACTACATACAGTTGATGCAGGTGTCTGGTACATCCGAAAACAGGGCCGGTGAAATATCCGAGATCTCGCGTTCGCTCAAGAGTATAGCCAAGGAATTTGATTGTCCGGTGATTGCAGGCTCGCAGCTCAACCGGAGTCTGGAACAACGACCTGACAAACGACCTGTCATGTCTGATCTTCGTGAATCCGGTGCCATTGAGCAGGATGCTGACGTGATTATGGCGATATACAGGGACGAGGTTTATCACGAGGACGCAGAGAAAGGTATCGCCGAGATCATTATTCTGAAACAACGGAACGGTCCAATTGGTAGGAAGAAGCTGGCGTTTGTAGGGCCATACACGAAGTTCGAAGACCTGGCCGTTGGTTACGACGATTATTACTAAATCTAGATATGAGTAGCAGACAAGCCACCGCAATCATTGACCTTGACGCTATCCGGCACAATTTTGATCAGGCAAAGCAGCGAGCGCCCGCCAGCAAGGTGATGGCTGTTGTTAAGGCCGATGCTTATGGCCATGGCGCCAGCAAGGTAGCGCAGGCGCTGGTCGGTGCCGATGCTTTTGGTGTTGCCCGGGTAAGTGAGGCCGTCAAACTGCGTGAATCTGGTATTGGCCAGCCGATATGCCTGCTGGAAGGTGTGAGTGATCTGGAAGAGCTTAATCTTGCCAGCGTCTACGAGCTTCAGGTGGTGCTGCACAACTGGGAACAACTGGAACTGTTAGCTAGTCGCGGCGCCCGCCGTCATGTATGGGTTAAGGTCGATACAGGCATGGGGCGTCTTGGGTTCTCTGTAGAGGAAACGCCTTCGGTGTTACAAAAACTAGGTCACCAGGGATTGCTGGGTTTGATGACCCACCTTGCCGACACCGGCGACAAAAGATCGACCACGACAGGCCATCAAATTGACAGGATCACATCTCTGGCGAACAGCTTGGCTGTTCCAGGCAGTGAAGTTCTCAGTATTGCTAATTCTGGTGGTGTTCTGGCGCTTCATAAGCCTCCTGGAGACTGGGTACGACCCGGTCTCATGCTTTATGGTGCATCGCCCTTTGATGATCTTGACCCCATCCCCTCTCTGCATGCCGCGATGTCGTTTGGTGCACCGGTGATTGCTATTCGGTCAATCCGGCAAGGAGAATCGGTGGGTTATGGGGGTATCTGGACGGCAGACCAAGACTCAACCATTGCGGTGGTCGCTGTTGGTTATGCTGATGGTTATCCCCGGGAGATTGCCCAGGGTGCACCCGTTCTTGTCAATGGAGTTCGATATCCCCTGGTGGGACGTGTTTCTATGGACCTGATATGTATCCAGCTGGACGATTCTCATTCAACGAAGACTCATTCAGTAAAAGTGGGTGACCGGGCGATCCTCTGGGGAGACGATTTACCCGTTGAAGAGATCGCCGATAAAGCCGGGACCATTCCGTACACTCTCCTTTGCGGTGTAACAGCGAGGGTCAATCGACAGCACCGGGGCAATAGTCGTGGCTAAATCAAAGACTGTTTTTGTTTGTAATGATTGCGGCAGCGAATATGCGAAATGGCAGGGCCAGTGCAATGATTGCCAGGAATGGAACACGCTATCCAGGTTATCTGTTGATGGTGGCGCGCCAGCTCGCGGTGGGTTCAGCGGTCAGCTGGAACCTCCCAGGAAACTCATTGATGTTTCAGCAGAAGAACTTCCCAGGATTCAGACCGGAATCGGCGAACTGGACCGCGTCCTGGGCGGAGGACTAGTTCATGGCTCGGTGATCCTGATTAGTGGTAATCCGGGCGCAGGAAAGAGCACCCTGCTCATCCAGGTCATGTGTCAGCTGGCCGCACAGCGAAAGGCGCTATACGTTACAGGTGAGGAAAGCCTGTCCCAGGTGGCGATGCGCGCGCGCAGACTGGGCTTGCCAATGGAAAGCCTTGAAGTCATGTCTGAAACCAGCTGCGAGCGCCTTATCATGCAGTGGAATGAGATTAAGCCAGCGCTTGTGGTGGTCGACTCAATTCAGGTGATGCACACCTCAGTTAACGAATCGTCCCCAGGAGGTGTTGCCCAGGTCAGGGAATCCGCCGCCCTGCTAATCCGTCAGGCAAAGCAGACTGGCGCAGTATTGTTTCTGGTGGGGCATGTGACAAAAGAAGGTTCTCTTGCCGGCCCTCGCGTTCTGGAGCACATGATTGACACCTTTGTCATGCTGGAAGGAGATGGCGACTCCCGGTTTAGAACGCTCAGAAGTTCCAAGAACCGATTTGGCGCGGTCAACGAACTGGGCGTTTTTGCGATGACAGATAAAGGCATGCAGGAAGTCTCTAATCCATCCGCCATTTTTCTGTCGAAATCTGAGGAAGCCACACCGGGTAGCGTTGTCATGGTCGTATGGGAAGGTACGCGACCACTTTTGCTAGAGGCCCAGGCGCTGGTTGATGCGAGTGCGCTTGGAAATCCGAGGCGCGTAGCAGTCGGTTTTGAGCACAACCGCTTATCGATGTTGCTTGCCATTCTTCATCGGCATGGTGGGCTGCAAGTTGGTGATCAGGATGTGTTCGTTAATGCCGTCGGCGGTATTCGTATTGATGAAACCAGTAGTGACCTGGCATTGATTCTTGCGGTTGTCTCGTCATTTAGAAACAGGGCGCTACCTCTGGGCCTGGTATGTTTTGGTGAGGTCGGGCTCTCCGGAGAAATCAGGCCTGTACCGAACGGCCAGGAGAGAATACGTGAAGCAGCAAAACATGGGTTCAGGATCGCGATTGTGCCCGAAGGTAACAAGCCCAGGCAGCAAGTCTCGGGTATGAAGGTGATTCTGGTGAGAAAGCTGGGCGATGTGCTCGCTGCGCTCGAGGAACTCTAATCTCGAATAGTTCGCGGATTACCCATCTACAAAATGTCCGGATAGAAGGCGGATTCTCAAGCTAATTTCTTGTACTTTACCCGGGTCGGAACGACCTCTTTGGTTCCCAGGCGCTTCAGCCGGTCTTCTTCGTATTCACTGTAATTACCAGGGAAGAACTCCACGTGACTATCCCCTTCGAAGGCAAGAATATGAGTCGCCAGTCTGTCCAGGAACCAGCGATCGTGGGAGATAATCATCATGCTGCCAGGGAAAGTTTCGATTGCACCTTCAAGGGCCCTAAGAGTTTCCACATCCAGGTCATTGGTTGGTTCGTCCAGCAGGAGCAGGTTGGCTCCAGTTTTCAATAGCTTTGCCAGATGTACTCGATTTCGTTCACCACCGGAGAGGTCTTTCACAAACTTTTGCTGATCAGAGCCTTTGAAGTTGAATCGGCTCACGTAACCCCGTGACTGGGTTTCATACCTCCCTATCTTGATAATCTCATTGCCCTCGGAAATTTCCTGCCAGACGGTTTTATCGCCCTCCAGGCTATCCCGGGATTGATCGACATATCCCAGGGTAACGGTTTCTCCTACTTTTACCGTTCCTGAATCGGGTTGTTGCGTTCCAGCAATCATCCTGAATAGCGTTGATTTACCCGCTCCATTGCCGCCGACGATTCCTATGATGGCTCCTCTCGGCACGGTAAAGCTCAGATGGTCGATCAGTACTGTCTCACCAAATTTTTTGCTAATGCCATCGACCTCAAGCACGGTGTCTCCTAGCCGTGGTCCAGGTGGTATGTAGAGCTCCTGTGTTTCGTTGCGAACCTGGAAGCTCTGTGAATTCAGTTCCTCAAAACGTGCAAGCCTTGCCTTGTTTTTTGCCTGCCTTGCCTTTGGTTGAGTGCGCACCCACTCCAGTTCTGCCTTGATAGATTTTTGCCGCGCTATTTCTTTGCTTTCATCTATCTGCAATCGTTGTTCCTTTGCACCAAGCCAATCGCTGTAGTTGCCCTCGTAGGGAATGCCATAGCCTCTATCTAGTTCTAGAATCCAGCCTGCGGCATTATCAAGAAAGTATCGATCGTGTGTAATTGCAACCACGGTGCCAGGGAACTCTTTCAGGTAACGCTCCAGCCAGGCGACACTCTCCGCGTCAAGGTGGTTTGTAGGCTCATCGAGCAGCAACATATCCGGATTCGACATCAACAATCGACATAGAGCGACGCGCCTTTTCTCGCCACCGGACAGGTGTTCGACTTCCGCATCCCAGGGTGGCAAACGAAGGGCATCGCTCGCGATGTCCATCTTTCGTTCAAGGTTCCAGCCATCCAGCGAATCAATTTTTAATTGCAGGTCCCCCTGTTTATCCAGTAGCTGAGTCATCTCGTCTTCGGACATGGGTTCGGCAAACCTGTCACTAATGGCGTTGAACTCTTTCAGCAGGTCGTTGATCTCTCCCAGCCCGTCTTCGATATTTCCGCGTACGTCTTTGCTGTTGTCCAGCGCGGGCTCCTGGGGCAGGTAACCGACATTCAGATTCGCTTGTGGGCGAGCTTCGCCGAGATACTCTGTATCCACGCCAGCCATGATTCGAAGTAATGTTGATTTACCTGCACCGTTTAATCCGAGTACCCCGATCTTGGCCCCCGGGAAAAACGACAGCGAAATATCCTTGAGGATAGTCCTGTTAGGAGGCACAACTTTGCCGACCTGGGACATGGTATATACATACTGGGCCATGGTAGTTCTCAAAGATGAAAACGATATTCTACTGCATGCCTCGCGCTGGTGAAGGGTAAATCTGGCTCGCGATCAAAATGGAGTAGAATATCTGCTTTGCTCGTTGGAAGTGACCGTGTATTGCCCATTTTGTTCGGATAGTGAAACGAAGGTTATTGACTCCCGTTTGGTGGGAGACGGAAACCAGGTTCGTCGTCGTCGTGAGTGCCTGAGTTGCGGGGAACGATATACGACCTTTGAAACGGCTGAGCTGGTGCTTCCCAGGGTGATCAAGAACAACGGTTCCAGGCAGCCATTCGACGAAGAAAAACTGCGAAGTGGGCTGCTTAGAGCTTTGGAGAAAAGGCCGGTTGACCTCGAAAGAATCGACGCGACCCTTGACAGAATTAAACACAGGCTTCGGGAAACCGGGGAGCGTGAGGTTGGCACCAGGGCTGTGGGGGAACTGGTAATGGACGAGCTTCGCGAACTCGATGACGTGGCTTACGTGCGCTTTGCCTCTGTCTATAGAAGTTTTCAGGATGTGAATGAGTTCAGGCGTGAGATTGAGGCCATGGACAAACATAAGGCTGAAAAGGAAAGTTAATGTCCCTGGAAGATCAAGTTTTTATGGCAAGAGCCCTAAGGCTGGCCGAAAACGGGAGGTACTCGGCTCATCCAAATCCCTGTGTCGGATGTGTACTAGTGCGACAGGGAAATGTCGTCGGTGAAGGTTTTCATTTGTTAGCAGGCCAGGGCCATGCGGAAGCGAATGCGCTGGCTGACGCGGGAACCGATGCTAGAGAGTCGGTTGCCTATGTCACACTGGAACCGTGTAGCTTTCATGGTAGAACACCGTCATGTGCACGCGCGTTGATTGATGCCGGTGTCAGTAAGGTTGTGGTGGCAATGCTGGATCCGGATGTGCGAAACGCGGGAAAGGGGGTTCTGATCCTCCGGGAAGCGGGAATTGAGGTTGTTACTCCTTTTATGCAGGAAGCTGCACAGGGCCTCGTTAGGGGCCATGTGAGTCGACACACAAAACAGAGACCCTTGGTGCGGCTCAAACTTGCGATGACCCTGGATGGCAAGACAGCGCTTTCAAACGGGGAAAGCAGGTGGATTACTTCCGTCGAAGCCCGAGCGGATGTCCAAAAGCTCCGTGCCCGCAGCGCGGCAATTGTGACTGGCGTACAAACTGTGATTGATGACGACCCAAGGCTCTCTGTTCGAGGCGAAGAACTGAAGGTTGAGCATGCGCAACTGTGTGCAGACGTTGGACGACCTGTGTATATCCTGGATTCCGGTTTGCGTGTCCCTGAAACGGTTCAGTTGATGTCGGTACCATCCACGGTGGTGGTAACGACCAGTGACACGGAGGCGCGCTTACCCATTGAAGTATTACGGATGCCAGCGCTGGAAAACAGGGTTGATATTAAGGCTTTGCTGGAAGAGTTGGCGGCAAGAGAACACAGTGAGGTGCTCTTTGAGTGCGGCCCCACGCTGGCAGGTTCCCTGATAAATCAGCGACTCGCAGATGAGGTTGTAATTTATGTCGCACCACGTCTAATCGGTAATTCGGGAAGGTCATTACTGAACCTTGCAGAAGTTGGTAGAATGTCCGACCTTGCGGAGCTGAGCATAGAGGATATCCGGATGATCGGCCCTGATATTAAAGTCACCGCAACCGTGAATTAACTTTTCAGGAACAGAAAAATGACAAAGGTCATCGAAGGTGATTTTTCCGCGAACACCGCTAAATTCACACTAGTGGTCGGACGCTTCAACAGTGCCATCGTAGATAATCTATGTACAGGGGCGATTGACACGCTCCGAAGACAGGGTGTGCCAGAAGCCAATATCACCGTGGTCAGGGTCCCGGGTGCGTACGAGATACCGTTGGCGGCTCAGAGGGTCGCGGCCAAGGGAGGTACTGACGCAATAATCGCGCTGGGTGCAGTGATTCGGGGGGGTACACCTCATTTCGACTTTGTCGCTGGCGAATGTTCAAGCGGGTTGTCCCGGGTCGCCCTGGAACACGACATTCCGATTGCTTTTGGTGTGCTTACGACAGATACCATTGAGCAGGCGGTGGAGAGGTCCGGAACCAAGGCAGGCAACAAGGGTGCCGATGCTGCAATGACCGCGCTGGAGATGGTCAGTCTGCTGCGCAACATTGGATGAAACCCAGCGCAGCTGCGAGAAGCAGATCAAGACAGTTCCTCGTTCAGGCACTTTATCAGGCGCAAATGACCGGCACTGAATTTGCGTTGGTGATTGACTCTTTTATTAAAGAAAACAATATGAAGCGCGCCGACGTTGGGTATTTCAGTGACGTACTGCAAGGCATAGCGAACGACCAACAAAAGCTGGAGGAGCTGATTGCAGCCAAGGCGGACCGGCCCCTAGAAGAACTTGACCCTATTGAGAAAGGCATTCTGATGATGGGAGTCTTTGAGCTTTGCTCAAGGATTGATGTTCCCTATCGCGTTGTTATTAACGAAGGGGTTGAGTTGGCCAAGTCGTTCGGCGGAACTGACAGCCATAAATACGTCAATTCGATCCTGGATTCCCTGGCGAAAGAGTTAAGACAGGCTGAGTAGCGATGACAGCACGGGAATTTTCGATCATCGAGCGCTATTTCAAGTCGATATCTAATCTGTCACAACACGAAAACACGGTCGTTATCGGTCCAGGCGACGACTGCGCTGTTCTGCGGGTCCCGGATCATATGGAGCTGTGTGTTTCGACTGACACTCTGATCGAAGGCGTTCATTTCCTGCCGAATTCGCCGGCAAAGGTCGTCGCGTCCAGAACGATGGCGGCGAACCTGAGTGACCTGGCCGCAATGGGGGCAACTCCTTACGCTTTTTTGCTTGCGATGACGTTTCCCGAAGCCAGGGAAGACTGGCTTGAAGGTTTTTCAACGACCTTGGCAGAAATTATCCAGCAATATCAGGTGCCACTGGTCGGTGGGAATTTATCAAAAGGCCCGCTCAGTTTAACCGTAACGATTATGGGGACCGTGCCGGCAGGCAGTGCTATCAAAAGAAGCGGAGCGTCGGTGGGTGATGATATCTATGTCACGGGTACGCTCGGTGATGCAGCTCAGGGGCTCGCGCTTTCTAGAAACGGGGAGACAGATGGTTACCTTGTTAGTCGGTACGAGTTCCCCGTTGCGAGAATAGCCGCGGGAAGGCACTTACGAGGTCTCGCGAATTCTCTGATTGATATATCCGATGGCCTGGTCGCAGAGATTGGTCATCTTATGGAGACCGATTCATTGGGCGCTGAGGTCACAGCTTGGGAACTTCCATTATCGAAAGAGCTGGTAAAGAGTGCGGGTGAGGATAGTGCAATAAGCATGGCGCTATTCTCCGGTGATGACTACGAGCTATGTTTCACAGCAGACCCGGCAGATTGTGGTGAAATTAAAGCAGTGTCAGACTCGATTGACTTGCCCATGACGCGAATTGGAGTGGTAACTGACGGTGGTGAAATAGTTATCAGGAATAGCAGAGGAGAACCCATGGACTTCGGTAATGCCGGTTACGAACACTTTTAAAGAGAGTGATAACAATGCCTGACGACTGGAAAATTGTCTTTACAAGACTGGATTACTTCCTCGCGTTCGGGTTGGGAAGTGGGCTCGCACCTGTTGCGCCGGGTACCGCGGGTTCTGCTCTGGGGCTCCTCCTCTTCATCCCTGCACTCTATGCGCCGTTCCCTGCGCAGGTGGTGATAATCGTTTTGGGTTTCGTTTTGGGCGTCTGGGTGTCCGATCGCGTTGCTAAACACATGGAAGTCAAAGACCCTGGCGGTATCGTTTGGGACGAATTCGTTGGTATGTGGATTACGCTCTTGTGGTTACCATCGCTGTTCTGGTTGCTGCCTGCTTTCCTGTTGTTTCGTTTGTTCGATATCTGGAAGCCTTGGCCGGTTCGTGTTGCCGATAAAAAACTAGTGGGTGGGCTTGGCATCATGCTGGATGATGTATTTGCAGGCCTCTATGCCCTGGCTGCTGTGCAGATACTAAACGGTGGCTTGCAGCAATTTATCCCCTAAGCAATTTATCCCCTAAGCAATTTATCCC
>JABGVY010000578.1 GCA_018645845.1 Gammaproteobacteria bacterium
AGACGTAACGACCGTGCACGAAGTGGGTTCGCCACTGCTTATCCGGGGCGACGGTACAGACCTCGCTTGAGCTGCCTTTATTATGTCAATCGACTAGCCACCGTTCGGACCAGTCTTCCTTGTTTGGGAAAGTTGCCGGACTCATGGTGACGTACTGGACAAAGCGGTGCTGATCGGAACGATTCAGGTCGTTGGTATGCTGCATAAGGCGGTTAAAAAACACAACAGACCCTTTAGCTCCTGCTACCTGTACCAGATCTTCATCGCTGATCCCGGGGTAACGTATGCGGCGCAGCGATCGCTGCGTCACGGTTAGCGCTGCCACATTCCCATTTTCAATGCTCCTGCGGTGATGACTCCATTTGCGACCATGGCAATGCCGCTGGCCAGGTAGATCATATTCAGTGAAGCGTCATATCCGTAAAGCAAAATAGCACCACCTCCAATCCCGATCATAAGACGCACTACCGCAGCGATCAGCGGCCAGGTCATACGACCAGCCCCCTGAGAAGCAAAAAACAGGGACAAGCCGACGCCTTGAAAAGCAAAAAATGGACCCACAAATTGCAAATAACCCTTGGCGGAAGCCAGTGTTTGAACGTCGTCGGTAAACAGTGAAGCCCAGACTTCCGGCCAAAGCGCGACTGCCAGACCGCCAATACCAGTGAAAAATGCGGCAGTACCCGCGCCAGCCCAACCGATATTCACGGCGCGTTGAACCTGACCCGCACCGAGGTTGACACCTACCAAGGCATTCATTGAAACACCGATACCGAACACAAGCGGGATGATCAGAAATTCAATGCGAGAACCAATACCATAGCCCGCGAGAGCGGCTACGCCGAATGACCCGACAAAAATGTTGAGACCACTGAGTGTGCTGACGGTCAATATGGGAGAGATCGAGGACGGCAGCCCTACGCGAAGTATCGATGCAAACAGGGAATACTCTAAATGCCTGGCCGACCAGCGAAGCTTTAAAGGCGACTGGTCTTGCAGTAAACCGCGTATTAACAGGATGTTACTCAAGGTAGCCACCGCAATTACGGAAACTGCTGCGCCAGCAATACCCATACTGGGCACGCCAAACCAGCCGAGCACCAGTGTCCCAGAGAGTGGAACCTGTATAAAAGCACCAAGAAACATCAACATGGCGGGAAACTTCATGTTTCCCATCCCTCGATAGACAGCATTCAGCAGCCCCATGCTCCAAATCAGCGGACAGCCGCTGAATAGAATGACGCCATAAAGGCGGGCCTGTGCCAGCACTGCCGGGTCGCTACTCATCAGGCTGAGCAGGGGGTCAAGTGCGACCAGCACTAATACAAGGAAGCCAAATCCGGCAACAAGGGCAATGGCCAGGGCATGCCAGATTAATCGTTCTGCGGTATCTGCGTTACCACCACCCAGGGCCCTGGCAACAGCGCCAGTGACGCCACCGCCCATCGCGCCATTCGCCAGCATCTGTGTCAGCATGAGCAGCGGAAACATTAAGGCCATCGCGGCCAGGGATACCTTACCCAACTGCCCGACGTACCAGACTTCAGTCATGTTGACCGTTGTCTGCACAAGGAAGGCAGCAGCATTAGGACTCGCCATCTTGAGGAGCAGCGGTAGTAACGGCGCTGTCAGTAATTGGTTTGTGCGGTCTGCTGCAGAGGCGCTCATTACGTATCAGGTCATTGGGCGAAGGTCCTAGACTACGCTATAGCGCTCGTGGCGCCATCGTTTTTTCCTCTTGAATGCCGAGCTATTATTCAAGGGTAAGGTTGTATCCTGACTAAAAGCGATTGAACGCATTTTGCTAAGCTTGCAAAGATCTCTAATTGGGGTATCTCTGGAAACAGATCCCGGGATGCGCGCGGTGCGACGGGTGCCTGATTGAATTCTGACAGGATGGCTTACGGACACCTGGATTGATCACCGAAAGGACTTTCGTGCCGCAAAGGTTGTACTTTCACCCGGAGGTCACCCTCTGCTAGTATTTCTGATATCAAACTCAGGGGACTAGAAATGCTAATGCGTAACGTTTCACTGGCTCGTCGTCTTTTTCTAAACATTCTTTTAGCGCTTACTTTCGCATTCACTTCAAACGCCGTACTTGCTGAATCCACGATTGACCCTGAAAATCTACCACCCTGGCTTAGTCCCGAACTGTTGGTTCACATTGTGGCTATGGATCTGGACGACTCACAAAAAGAAGTATTTCGCAAGGCGCTCACCGAATGTTTGACGGGGATGCAGAGTATTGTCCAGCGTGAAATCCGCAAAGGAGGCGTGGATATCCCAAGGCGAATCAAGCGCGGAATCAACCGCGAGTACAGTATGCTCGATGACCGTATGAAGGCGACTCTCGCCGAACCCCAACTCGGGTCCTGGGCGAACTACCTTGAAGGATTAAAAGCAACCATGGCAGAACGCGCGGGGTGAACGAACGGGCTCGGCGTATTTATGCTCCCGCGCTGATGCTGAAATTCAGTCGTCCGGCCTGGCGGTAAGCGGAGCGGGCAGTATGCAATCTGGTGTACTCAAGCAGCCCAGGGGTAAGCTCGATATTGTAGGCCTCGGCCCATTTGAGTGTCGTCACCATCATCACGTCTGCGCCGGTGAAGCGATCACCCACCAAGAAGTTAGTGCCAGACAGCGCGCGCTCGGCGACAGCAACTTGCTTATGAAATCCTTCTATCGCCGTCGCGACAGCGGCGGGAGCTTCACCGTACAAATAAGTTAGGTCTCTGTGCTTACGCAGCACGTAGAGTGTGTGGGCATCCAGTTCCATCTGAACGAACGAATTCCACTGATTATACAAAGCCCGCTCTTGCGTATACGGTTGCGGCACAAGAAAGCTGTCTTGACCGTAGGTGTCACCCAGATAGGTGACGATTGCTGCGCTCTCGGTTAACACCAGGTTGTCGTCTACCAGTACGGGTATCTTTTCCTTAGGGTTTAACCGGCGAAAGGCAGCGGTCTGTGTTTCCCCGGTTCGAGACCCTATTAACCTGGCCTCATAGTCCAGGGCCAGTTCGTGCGCCATCCAGTGCGCCCGCATCGAGCGACTGCTGGCGCCACCCCATATTGTCAACATGCTGCATTACCTCTTTTTTCCTAACATGTACTTTGCCGGTTTAACAACCAAACAGGATCACGCTGCGCGGCGATAGTTCGCTTAAGGTGATTCTGGGTCGCTGCCAGTTAGACTCGCCTGTACATAATGACCAACTTCCCTGACAGCAAGAACTATTAACTACATTGCCCCAAGATTGCAAAAGTATCTGAAATGACTGTCACGGCCGGTTGAGGCCACCTTCCTTTCCTTGGAGACATGCAAAAGATACACTCGGTGTCTGAATGCACTTCCGAAGCGTCGGAATGAATCACCTTCAACACCTGAGCATGGCGCCTTCAGAGCGCAACGCATATCGGGCTAGATACACTATCATGTCTTTATTCATTTAAAGGAGCAAAAATGCAATGAGTTTGTTATCAGGGTCTAGCGAGAGAGCTTTCAACGCAGAAAATTGGGGTTACCCCCCGCATAATAGCGCCAGCTTTCAGCAGGTCCAACAGTTAGGCCCAACGATACGACTTAGCCGAGGAAGCGACTCCTTTACCCCATTCTCCCAGAATGTCACGAGCGTCTCAGGGATAACGTATCCTGGGTTGGATGGGGAATCGCGCACGGTTCAACAGATGCTCGACGACACTTATACCGACGCATTCCTGGTGACTAAAGACGGTGTGCTGCTCGCTGAGGAGTATCGCAATGGCATGGGCGCCGATTCACACCATCTGCTTAATTCGGTATCGAAATCCTTCCTTGGCATGTTGGTCGGGGTCCTCGCCGCAGAAGGTAAGCTAGACCCCAACGAGAAGCTGGCCATTTATATTCCTGAATTTGCCGAAACAGCCTTTCAAAAAACCACCATTCAACAGGCGCTGGACATGACAGCGGCGGTCAGCTTCGGGGAAGATTACGATGACAGGCAAGCGAAATTCTGGCAGGAAACTGCCATTGTTGGTTGGCGACCAGCCCTGGTAGACGAGCACCTGCCAAAAACTTTGTTTGAGTTCGCTTGCGGTTTAAAGGATACGGAACAGTTAGATGGTGAGCACTTTCACTACCGCACTGTCCTAACGAATGTCGTTGCCATGGCTGTTGAACGCGCGACTAATCAATCAGTGGCAAAACTGGCAGAAGAAAAAATCTGGCAACCCCTGGGTCCGGAGCAGGATGCCGTGGTGTCGGTTGACTCTAGCGGGTTTCCTTATTTTGGCGCAGGCATGAATGCCTGTGCGCGAGATTTGGCGCGTTTCGGGGAAATGCTTGCTCGAAATGGTCATTACAATGGAAAACAAATCGTACCTGAAAATTGGGTCGAAGATACCGTTCGCGGCAACGACGAAGCCAGAGAACATTTTGCCGCCGGGGCCTACGCCGGACTGATTCCTGACGGGCATTATCGTAACCAGGTATGGGCTGACTCGGCCCAAGGGCACCTCATTTGCATCGGTATACATGGTCAAACCATCTACGTTAACCAAGGTACCGGTGTAGTGGTGGTCAAACTGTCCACCCACCCTGTTTCGGCTGACGTCCCCCTGTATGTTGATACGTTCGCAGCGATGTCGGCGATAACCATGAGCGTATAGGCCTTGGCGGGGTCTAGGCCCCACTGGCACAGCGCTACAAGTGACTAGGAGATAGGCAGGCCTCTGCAGCCCACCCACAACGCAGGGAAGCGGAAAAATGGTCATCGTTGATTTCAGCGTGAGCAGGATCAACCGTCGCCCGCTCCCGCGCCTCGTCGAACGGCAAGTCGCTCGGCGTGATGTCGAACGCGTAAGTGATCCGATCAGAACGACCCGGCAATAAAACACGTAAATCGCCGAAGGATAGATTGTCCGCTAAGGCAGTGTTCTTCAGAAGGTTGGTCAGGCAATTATCAAACACGGTGTTATAAAATGCGGGCGCCTCATGCAGAGCATTCGCATCGTTAACCATGGCCCGAAAAAATGTTTCTAGTTTCTCCCGGGTTGAATCAACCGGGTACAACAATACTCGCTCGCCACGCATGTGGGATCTCAGGCCGATCACGTCTTGCTCGGTCGAGAACACTGCTATCTTGGTATAGCGTCGAAACATGCCGGCCAGCGGCTTATATTTTTGCTCAGGCCTGAGTCGCGCTTCAATAGACAGCGCAAGATAGCGGGGTCCATCTCCCGTATCGAACTCAAAACTCAAAAAAGAGTGCGCCATACCCCTTGGACCAAAATGCGACAAGCCAAACCATGCGCGCTGCAGGTTATCCAGGTTGAAATCTTGATCGACGTAGTCGGCGCTTAACGCACGCAAGTCTGCGCCATAGCGAAAATCCCGCAGGTTGTGCACTGTTAAACGGCGATCATCAAATTCCACCCACGACGTACGCGCCTGTGCCTGATTCCAGGGACCCTCACTACTGGGCTCCTGAAATTGCAGCCACGCAAACACCAGCGCAGCTATGCAGAGCGCAACGAATCGTTTACGACGATAAAAGGGCATATTATTGCTGTTCTCTTCGCAACCACAAATTGGTGGGCAGCCACCCGGTTCAGCTAATCCCGCGCTAAAGGGACAATAGCATACGGCAGCACCGATACCCGCCAAATCTTCTATTGACCCACTTTTGCCAAATGTATTTAATCTGCCCTTCGAATCTCACTATTATTAATGAAAAAGGCATTGATATGCATAACCTGTATGAGGTTACACAGCGAATCTTAGCGCTGACGGCGGTGGCAGCACTGCTGTGCTCCTACCCGATAGCAGCTAAGGAACTGAACCTACCCAATTACAATACGCCCATACCAGAAGAGGTTATGACCCCCGATACGGTTGAAACGTCCATTGGAACGTTGGGTTTCTTTGACGGCTTGCCGGATGAGGACACGGTGCAGAAGGTCTACGACAACCTCGATCTGATTCGCGCCACAGAGGTATTCCTCGAAATGATACCGCTGGCCTCTATTGAAGGTCTGCGCCGCGGAATGCTGTCAGTGGGCGTAGATGCGGCCAACAAGATTATGCTCTACAACAACCTCATGGATTCCAATTCGCTATTCCTTACGGGAAACACCGACACTATCTATGCAATCGGTTTTTTGGACCTCGGACGTGATGGTCCAACCGTGATTGAAATCCCGCCTGGTGCAGGCCCCGGTACTCTCAATGACGCTTACTTCCGATTCGTCATCGATATGGGTGCGCCCGGTCCAGATCGTGGAAAAGGCGGCAAGTACCTGATTTTGCCACCTGGCTATGAGGGCGATATTCCGGAGGGTTACTTTGCAGTGGAAAGCCCAACTTACGTAAACTGGCTGCCGCTACGGGGCTTCCTGGTTGATGGCAAAACCGATGCGGCTGTCAAGATGTGGTCGGAAGGCCTCAAGATTTATCCACTGGCGAAAACAGATAACCCCCCCGCACTCGAGGTGATCAACAGCACGGGAATTTACATGAATACGATCCACGCGAACGATCACAGCTTCTTCGAAGAGGTTGCGGAGGTCATACACCGCGAACCTCTCGAATTCCTAGACGACGAGCTGCGTGGCAACCTGGCAAGCATCGGTATAGAGAAAGGCACCCCATTTGAACCCGATGAGCGGATGCAGGCTATCCTTAAGGATGCTGCTGCTATCGCCAATGCAACATCCCGCGCACTCGCCTTTCGGTCACGTTCAGACACAATAGGCATCTATGGTCCTGATAGTGCCTGGTTCACTGCCTTTGATGGTGGAAGCTACCAGTGGCTGAAGGACGATGGAAAGGGTGGTCGCAATAAGGATGCCCGCAGTCTATTTTTCTACATCGCCACAGTGAATACACCCGCAATGGTATTGGAGATGATCGGAGTCGGTTCGCAGTATGCGCTGGCTGCTCTCGATTCAAAAGGTGCTTATTTGAATGGTGCAGACAGCTACAAACTCACCATTCCGGCTAATGTCCCCGCGAAAGATTTCTGGTCGCTGGTTGTTTATGACCCTCAAACGCGCTCGATGCTTCAAACCGATCAACCGTACCCCTCCAAAAATAATGAGCGCAACCAAGATATGTTGGTGAACAAGGATGGCTCCACGACGCTCTGGTTTGGCCCAAAGCCCCCCCCCGGGAAGGAAGCAAACTGGATCCAAACCTTGCAGGGCAAAGGCTGGTTCCTGTGCCTACGGCTTTATGGGCCATTAGAGCATTGGTTTGATAAGTCGTGGCAACCCGGGGAAATCGAGAAGCTCTGATACAAATAGCGGGGTCGGAGGAACGGACCGGGGTAAAGTGCCGGAGTAAAGCCTGAATGACTATTTGTCATTCAGGCCGGCCACCCGCTATCTCCTTAAACTGCTGTCTAAATTTTTCAGTACCCGGTATCAGCCCCTTAATGGGAGAGGGTAACTTTTAACCTCACAACCTTTTGTGAACTAAGTTTTTCGCGGACAAACACTTTACTGACAAATTTTGAACTAGATAAAAAAGGAATATCGCGATGGGACCACTACAGGGTAAACGTGTCATTGAACTTCAGGGTATTGGTCCTGGACCATTTTGCGGGATGATGCTGGCCGATATGGGCGCAGAGATTAT
>JABGVY010000213.1 GCA_018645845.1 Gammaproteobacteria bacterium
CCATTTAGCACAAGAGCCTCGCTGGCATAGCGATGGAAGAAGGGTAGGGGTGATTCGAAGCGGAACATTTCCTGCACCGCCATCTGGATGTGTCCTGGTTCCTGGCGCAGCAGACTCATTTGTTCCTGATGCGAGATGAGTGCGTGCATGCCGCTGCCTAAAACGTCAATTGTCGACCCGTGACCCGCTGCGAGGATGAGCATACAGGTTGAGATAAGTTCTGATTCACTCATCTCACCGGCATTTTGGGCTGCGACGAGTGAGCTGATCAGGTCCTCTTGCGGGTTTTTCTTTCGATCTGCAATTAGGTCAGACAAGTATAAGTAGAACTCGGTCGTGGCTTTTTCTGCGAGTAGCTTGTGCGCTGGGGTTCGTCCAATATCGAAAAACTGCACGATATTCTCTGACCATATTCGAAGCTGAGGGCAGTCCTCACTGGGAACGCCGAGCAGATGACCGATAATGTGACCAGGAACGTGAGAGGCGAGCTCTTCAACGAAATCGAATTCTCTGTGTTGCAGCAATTGGTCGAGTAACTGGTCAACATATGTCTGGATCATGCCTCGCTGTTGCTCTACTAAACGTCGCGATAGTGCACGAAGTACGATGACTCGAAGACGAAAATGTGTGGCGCCATCGCGTTCCAGCAGACTGAATTGTACAAACCGCTCATGATTGGGCATGTCGTGCCAACCTCTCGCCTGTTGTTGTGCATCCACATAATCCGGATCCATAAATGCTTCAAGCGACCTGACCAGGGTCGGGTTTCGGGCGGCGCTCTCCACATCTGTGTAACGAGATAACAGGTAAGCGTCAGCGCTATCGTAAAAAAAAAGTTCGTCCATCTCGCGAAGGTTTGCGTAGAAGTTGTAGGGATTTTTTGCAAAGGCTGTAGATTGTGGATCAAACAATGATCTTGACCTGGGTTAATGTTGTTGGTGCACGCGCCGGCAGAGAAAAACGGTGTTTGCCTATAATGTCATTATTATCATGACGACTGCCACCACTACCGTCATGAGACGGCCTGGCCTCTGATGACTTGATTGCGTCCTCAGTCAGGGTAGCATTAGTAGCCATGAAGGGATTATTCGAATGACAGATTTTTTACAGTTTCTGGTTGCGCATGGTTACCTGGTTATTTTCGCCTGGGTGGCGCTTGACCAGGCAGGGCTGCCTTTGCCGGCACTTCCTCTGTTGCTGGCGGCGGGAGCGCTTGCCGGTACGGGGGAGCTCAGTATTTTAGCAATCTTGGTCGTCTGTGCGCTGGCGGCGGTGCCTATCGACCTGTTCTGGTTCTGGCTGGGGCGTCTCCGCGGCGTTCGTGTACTTCACCTATTGTGCATCCTGTCCCTTGAACCCGATTATTGCGTGCGAGACACGGAAGCCCTGTTTAAAAAGCTGGGACCTTTGTCCGTGGTCCTGGCGAAATTTGTTCCTGGCCTGCAGACACTCGCGCCGCCCATGTCGGGGCTCACAGGTATGAATATGCTGGTCTTTTTTATACTGGATCTGATCGGCACCTTGGTCTGGAGTGCTTCTTTCGTGTTGGTCGGGTTCTATTTTCATACTGAGCTTGAACTCATGGCCCAAAAAGCCGCGGACGCTGGCCTGATCGCAGGACTGTTTCTTGCCGGAATCGTGGCGGCTTACTTCACATATAAAATTGTTACTCAGCAGCGGTTTTTACGTTCGCTGCGAATGAGAAGGCTAACCCCAGAGGACGTCCAGCAACGTATCAGCAAGGGTGACGATTTCCACATCCTTGATCTTAGACATGACTATGATTTTGATGCATACCCACACCTATTGCCTGGTGCCTTGCGTGTGCCCATGGAGTCAATTGATCGACACAATGGGAGGATTCCAAAGGACAGCGACATTGTCCTTTACTGTAGCTGACCCAGCGAAGCCTCGAGTGCCCGTGTGGCTCTCAAGTTAAAGCGGCTTGGAATCTCCAGGGTGTATCCCATGGAGGGTGGTATTGAGGCCTGGACCGAGGCGGGCTACGAAACTGAAATAGTCAGGCGTTAGGAGGCCGGCGTTGAGTGAGACCAATATCAAGCCGTACCGTTTGAGCAACATCCATGATTCTATTGGCCAATCGCTGGGGGTCAGTGATTGGGTCGACATCGACCAGGTCCAGGTGAATGTCTTTGGCGAGGTGACTCGATGGGCCAAGCCCGGACACTGCGATCCTGAATATGGAAAGACCACCGCCTATGGCGGAACGCTGGTTCATGGTTTTCACATGATTGCGTTATGTTCGTATTTTTTTGAAAGTGCGGGTTTGCGCCCCGTCGACGGCGCTTATTCCCTGAATTATGGCCTTGATAAAGTCCGGGTTCTCAAGCCTGTGGTGATTGGTGACGGTGTGCGGCTTCGCTCGCATGTGTCCTTGCTGAACGCAGTGGACAAGGGTAACGGCGAAAGGCTGTTGACCACAGCTCACCAGGTCGAGGTTGAAGGCAAGTCTGATTATGCGCTTTACGCTGAATACCTGAGTTACTGGTATCCCAAATAGATGTTCATGATTTGAAATTGACGGTTGGGCTTCAGGACCACCGTCACAACCGCAATAAACCTGATTGGACCAACAATTAATTGGCACTAACTCGCTCGATGGTCTCGCTGAGTTGATGCGCAGTCAGCAAGTAAAGGCCCGGGCAGTCAAAAAGGTTAAGAATGGCGCGGGATTAATTGCCACTTTATCTGCCAAAGTTAACCGGGCGCATGTCTAAATTGCAGCACTCCATCGTCTACTGCAGCCGTTAACAGACGCTTATTTTCCCGGAAGGACTGCTCATTCCTCCAAGGTTCTTCTTTACCCTGCCTTGGCAGTCCGCCTATTGCTCGACGGACATACCCTGCCGAGAAACCCTCTATATAAGCCCGTCCTCTCTGTTCGCCTTTTGTGGGCTGCAGCAACGGCGTGGCATCGGACAGTCCTTGATCTTCTAAATGATTTAGAAGCCTACAGACGTATTTGGCGACCAATTCAATTCTAGGGGTATAACTTGCTGTAAATGTGCCGGTGCTCAGCGACAGGTTTGGCATATCTGACAGCATGTTGCCGCGATACAGAAAACGATCCTTGAGATTGATCACCTTGTCATCGACATAAAATATGATGTCCCCACCCAGCACCATATTTAGCCCCGTCGCCGTGATGATAATATCAGCGGACAGTTCTTTGCCTGTATTGAGTCGAATGCCCGCATCGGTAAATGCGTCTATTTCTTCTGTTTCAACGGACGCTTTACCTGTGCTGATTGCGTCAAAAAAGTCCCCGTCGGGCGAGACACATACCCTTTGGTCCCAGGCGCCGTACCTGGGAAGAAAATGCTTTTCGACATCGTAACCCGCAGGAAGCGCCTGACGGGTGTCTCGCAAAAAGTGCTTGAGGGCTTTGTCTGGATCCTTTCGCGCCTCCGTGTATTCTCGATCTTCTAGCCTAGAACCTAGCCAACGGATGAGCAGATGCGCCCATTTCTTTGGAAGTAGCTGACGAACCCTTTTTGAAAATGCATCGACAGAGGGCAGAGCGTGAATAAAGGACGGCGATCGCTGAAGCATAACGACATGGCCAGCGACTTTGATAAGACTTGGAATAAGCGTCACTGCAGTTGCACCTGAACCAATGACGATGATGCGCTTACCTGACAACGAGATCGCTTCGGGCCATGCTTGAGGATGAATGATTTCACCCCGGAAATTATTCTGCCCGGGGAAATCGGGCGTATAACCTTGCGTATACGAATAGTAGCCCGTGCAGAGCTGCAACCAGGAACAGGTTATATGAACGCTTTCGCCGGTATCCGACTGAAAAGCGAGTACAGTCCACTTCGCGGTTAGACGATCCCACCGTGCTTCTTTAACGCTATGCCCATAGTGTATGTGCTTATCGATATCCGCTTCTCTCGCTGCTTCGATAATGTAATCACGGATGAGCCCACCGGGCGCGATAGCTCGCTCATCCTGCCAGGGTTTAAAGCTATACCCATAAGTATGCATATCACTGTCTGAGCGCACACCTGGATATCGAAACAAGTCCCACGTTCCGCCTATGGAGGGACGGGATTCAAGGATCTTATAGGACCTTGTGGGGCAGGCGTTCTGCAGATGATGCGCAAAGCCAATACCGGCCAGACCAGCGCCTACGATAAGAACATCGACTTCATATTGCATCAGGATGAATGACCTCTTGTGGCATGTTGGCTTTCATCGGGAGTACCCGCCGTTAGCGGTTGGCACCTTAGCCTGCTCAACGTCCTCTCTGCGAATTTCGCTCTTTGTTGAAAGGAATCGGCGATAGCAATCGAGCCTTGCTTGATGATTTCTCCAAAAAAGGCGTTGATCCACCCTATACTCTTAGACAGCACCTGACAGACATATGTTTTTGTCTATTGGCGACTCGTTCCGAAACAGCTCAAGCAGCCGGTTGGTTTCGTAAAACCCGACCAGATCTTTGGCCAGTGAGTTCGCCGTTTTCAACAATGATATTGCCATTGCAGATGGTGGCGAGATACCCCCTCGCTTTTTGGCTCAGGCGAGGCGTATCGTCAGGGAAGTCCCTGATCAAGGTAGGTTGACCTTCATTCACCGTGTTGACATCGATCACGTTGATGTCAGCGCGCATGCCGACTGCAAGTGTGCCTCGATCTTCGAACCCAAGAATGCGAGCTTGTGCACTTGTTAGCATGCGAATAGTTTCCGCCAGAGTAAAGGTGCCTTTTTCTCTGTGCCAGTGAGAGAGCATAAATGTCGCCCAACCAGCGTCAATGATTTGCGTAAGGTGAGCGCCGGTGTCTCCAAGGCTTGGTAAAACCCAATCATTCTGAAGAAACTCTTCCATTGCTTCATAGTCATGGTTACCAAATCGTACATGGAATAGTGCTTCTCCGTCGCTCTCGAGCATCATGCGTAGCCAGGTTTCGGCTGGATGTTCACCGGCCGCTTTGGCAATCGCGGGTAAACTTTCTTCAGGCCCTTTTGTGTACTCAGGTGATTCGCCTTCACCTAATGAATAGAAATTGCTTACCCACATATCAAGGGCGGGCGTGCCGTTGCTGCCCATTTCGCTGGCTTCTTTGATTAGCCTGGCACGAGTATCAGCATCTTGTATCGATGCGAGTCGAGAAGGAAAATCCAAGGCGACGAGTTCTTGCCACGCAGGTGACATAAACATGATGTTGGTCTTTAAGCCTGATAAGAACCCGAACGATCTAGGTAGTGCAAGACCTGTGATATCGATGCCTTCCGCTTTCATCGAGGCGATGATGTCATCATAGGCATTACCTTTACCTGCGGCTCCCGGGATATGGGGTGCGGTAAAAATAACGCGGGTTTGTGCGGCCAATGCTTGTTCTCGCAGCAGTTCCATTTCGGTATCAAGCCGAGAATACTCGAGCACGTTCTGAACGAGCCCATTATTTTCACCTACGGCTTTGGCTATAGCCGTCATCTCTTCGCTCTTGGCAAAAGTGCCAGGAATACATCTACCATCTGGCATCGTGTGTGCCTCCAAGCGACTGCTTGAAAAACCGATGGCCCCTTCGGCTACTGACTTGCCAGCGAGTTCTGCCATCTGCGCAATTTCATCTTTATTAGGTTCTTCATCAACGCCACGCTCGCCCATTACGTAGGTTCTAATAGCGCAGTGACCCACCATGCCAACCACATTAATTGAAGGCTCCAGCTTTTCGAGAGAGTCCAGATACTCACCGTAGCTATCCCAGTCCCAGGGAAGGCCGTCCAGGATGACGGAGCTTGGAATGTCTTCAACGGACTCCATCATACTCGCAAGGTATTCACGATCGGCAGGTTTACAAGGTGCGAACGTCACGCCGCAGTTACCAATAAGCGCAGTGGTGACACCATGCCAAACAATCGGCGTGAGATCTGGGTCCCATCCAGCTTGAGCGTCCAGATGCGTATGAAGGTCGACGAAGCCTGGCGTAACCGCATGTCCTTTGGCGTCGATTTCCCTGAGAGCGCTTCCCTCTACCTTACCCAGTGCGACAATTGTGTCATTGTCAATTGCGACATCGCCGACAAAAGGCTCTGAACCGGTGCCGTCAACTATTAGGCCACCCCGAATGATAAGGTCGTGAGGCATGTTAGGACTCCTATAATTTGGATCGTGCTGGTAGTAAAACAGGGTACACCAATAATTCTCAGAGTTCGACGATCCAGCCGTTCTTTGGAGTCGCAGTACAGGGAATATCAAGAACAACCATTGAGAGTGATGATGCATTTTGTCGCCGGTTGCGCCATTCTTAACCCTACCCTGAACAAGGAGCAGATATGAGTTTCAACAGATTAACCTGGGGTGTGAAAGCCAGCTTTAGGAGTTACGTCGAGGCGGCTGGAGGATCAATCACTTTGAGCGATGGAGCGACAAGAGCAGAAGATGGGTCCTTCGTTTTTAGTGCATTGCCTGGCGGCAACCTGTCAATAGCGCCGGATGGCACGGCGACGGGAGCGATGCAATTCCAGGGCGCAGTCACCTTCGATGCCCACGGCGGAATGCTTAAAGCTACGCTCGCAGAATTGGAACTGGAAGCTGAAGCGGACAGGCTCGTCCTGACTGTGCTTGAAGCGCCAATGAACAAAGGTCGTTGCGCGATTGCGCAGCTAGGTCCGTCCAAGCTCGACTCAGATGGTGCCATTACGCTGGCCGCGGAAATCACACTCGACGGGATGTACCAGATTGCCGACAATTACCCCCCGGGTACAGAACTGGATCCGCTGCAACTAGACTAGAGGGCGGCTCGTTGACAATCACTATTTCAGCGCGGGCTCGCAGATCATTTATCGTCGACGACCCGTCGGGGCAACGTCGGGGCAACTTCGGCACTCGCCATGAAGTCCTTGTTATCCAACGGTTCCGTGATTGAAAGGAATTGCCCGACGTGCTGCGCTTCTTCCAATTCTGACACCGCAAAATCAGCTAGATCGAGGTAAGTTATCTTCGATGATCGATCGATCGTGATCTGCGTATAGACGTTATAATCCCGACCCTTCTCGCCGTCGTAAATTGCTGGATTGCGAATGACAGTCCACTTTATCTGCGCGTTACTTGCTGCGATGAATGCTTCCATATCATCTTTGTCGTAGAGACGATTTTTCACAAGTTCCCGAAGCCAATTACAATAGACTGATCCGTCGTTGCTGGAACCGGCTCCGTGTGTGCTCATCAGGACGATGCGGGCCACATTGTGGCGCGGCATCGCGTCGAACAGCAGTTGGGTTGAAACCAGGCAGACGTCTGTTTTTATGCTGTCGTCGATCTCAGCTTTCGTTGTGCCTGTGGCCGGGATTCCCAGGCTGCAGATGACGGCATCCTGGCCCCTTATCAAAGTTTCGATGATGTCGGGATCACGTGCATCACCGACGATAATTTCTAGCTTCTCGTGCCGAACCTGAAGGCCTTCAGGTCGGCGCACGAGAGCCTTGACAGAATGCCCGTTCTCAAGGGCTTGCTTTACAATTGCCTGTCCGGTTCCGCCCGTTGCACCAAGCACGCTTATTTTCATCTGGTTGTCTTCATTTTATTCTTCATAACGGCTGTGTCAGATTAAAATTCTTGGGCACAATTAGCCTAGACAGCAGCCTATCTTATACCGCGAGTTGACACCATGTGAGGCGATTTCCTGAATAAGTCGTGCTGAAACACAAACAGACAAAACAATCCCACAATAAGAGCCTATATGTCCGTTAGGTCCTCAATCGACACGGCTTCTCCGGTCTGCTGCATGAGCACCGATTTTTTGTAATAGATTTTTTCGCGTCGCTCACGCCAGTTAAGGTAACGGCCGTGTTTCAGATGAACTGCGGCTATCAACAGTGCTTAACTAAGGATGACCTGGTCTTGTTTATAAGCAATCTAAGCTGTGAGTTAACTGAAGCAAAGAGTGAATCCGGTGTGGTTGCCATAGCAAATCGCATACAAGATGCGAAGATTTAGGAGAATCTATGGGTCAACGGCTTTCCTTTGGGCCAAAAAAAAGCGACCTCCTGGCTGGAGGCCGCATTTTTGGTGGGCCGTCCGCGACTCGAACGCGGGACCAATTGGTTAAAAGCCAACTGCTCTACCGACTGAGCTAACGGCCCGAAAGGAAAGGCGGCTATCATACCGATTCCCGCCTAAAGTTCAAGGAACTCGGGTTTGATCGAGGCTGTCCATCACGGCTTCGACGACTTTTGCGCTCAGGTCACATCCGGTCAGTTCGTCAATGGTGGTAATTCCGCCTGGGTTAATCACATTAACCTCGATAAGCCAGGGGAAAACAAGATCTACTCCGGCAAACCAGGCGCCTTTCGACAGGATCTGCTGGGCTAATTTAGTGCAATAGGCGCGTTCTGCCTCAGATAGGTCACAGGGCTCAGTTTTTGCGCCGGCAGTGATATTGGTGCGGTGGTCGCCCTGGGCGCGACGCAAGTATTGACCGATCACCTGGCCACCGGCCAATAGAACCCTTTTCTCGCCTTGTTCAATCTCAGGGATGTGCCTCTGGAGCATCGTATACCTGCTGTCATCCGGGCCACAGAGCTTCTTGATGATTGCGGTCAGTTGGCTGTCTTTGGCGTGAGTTAGGTAGACATCTCGGCCAAGGCTTCCTGCAGGTGGTTTTACAATCCACTTTCCTTCATTCGCCTGAACAATACTGATGAGTTCTTCTGCTGAAGTTGATGCGTAGGTTTCCGGACTCGGGAACTGATCGCCCTGGCTGGCAAGATAATACTTGCTCTTAAGATGCATGATGGCATCAAGTGAATTGATGATCTTGCA
>JABGVY010000278.1 GCA_018645845.1 Gammaproteobacteria bacterium
TACCCAGGATGCTCGACTCGCCTGCACCCACGCAGCCAACGAATGCATGAAAGTCGTCGATCTGCTGCACAACACGGCAGGTACCACCGGCATGCGAACATACAGCCCGCTTGAAAGAAAACTCAGGGATTCTCATGGCGCGGCTACGCATAGATGGGTAGCTCATCCTCTTTATGAAGATCTTGGAAAAATTCTTCTCGGTATCGAAGCCGGACCGGAGTTCGCCGGAGGGGCGGGTGTGCCTATCGGTCCTCCTGCGCCAAAATAACTGTTCAACGCTCTCTACCAGAAACGTCCGATAATCGGGCGTTTTTGTTTCTATGCACCACACATCGATCACGCAGCGGCTTCCAGCCCAACGTTCTTCGGGTTTGGCAGGAGATGGTCCAACGTCAACCCTATAGAGGCTTTCGGGAGTATTCAGATACGCGCCCTTACTAACAAGTAGGCGCCTGAATTGCCGACTCAATCAAGCCGGCGCACTGTTTACTTATTTTCTGCACCAGACCTCGGTCATAACCCTGCACCCGAGGGGTGTGGATGTGCCCCGCACATATAAGACGGTCTTTTTCCCGAATGTGCCGAATCACCCTGTAGGCAATCTCATTCGATAAATATCCACCTCCGCTTCCAAGCACAGCGGTTTTCGACTCAATCGCCGCCAGGCTGATCGCTTCAATCTCGCCCTGCTCCAGCGTTGTCACCAATCTGTTGTCGTTAACCGGGAAATCACCCGTACATTTCTTCATCTCAGCCACGGGTAACGAAAATTCAATAAACTCCGGCCCCTTAAGATGCGGCGGTATAAAGGGTTTCTCCGCTGACCCACCACCTGCCTGCCTGACATTATCCGGTGTCGATACGGATCGCCTCCTGCCAGGGAATCGCTCCAGGTCGAAACCTGTTCGACCCATACTGACAGTGATCACCATGTCCACTCTATCAGTGAAAGTCTCAAGGACTCTTTCTACCAGAAAATCATCAAAGTCCTTATAACGCACCGGAAATATCATCGAACGAATCTCAGCTCTTTCCGCGCCCAACGCTATCTGTTTGTGTTGATGTTGAAGCGCGACCACGCCGGACGGATTCCCCTGTTCTATATGATCGTCCAGGTGAAATGGGTCGAACCCCGTCACCAGCACTCGATAGGTTGCACCGGCTGAAAACTGATTGCCCAGCATACCGCGGCTAGCCAGCTCAAACTCCAACAAATCCGAGGATCCAGCACCGAGTTCTCTCAGAGATCGAGATAGAGCGAGTCGTTGCCAATAAAGAGGCCGATCATCAAGTTGATCCTTATCGAATGCGCTTGACCAAAGGTCGTCACCGATCTGACGAGGCTTTACCCCAGACGGTAAGCTTGGATTCCAAGCACCTCCTGAGAGCAGTGACCCAAGCGATGCTTCGGCGAGGGTGAGCCTTGATTCTTCGACATAACTTTCAGACATCGCGTAAACTTACACGAGTGCGCTCAGTTCGCAAGGCACCTTTAAGCTACCAACCTCGGTTCGCAAGCCACCATTAAACTAACAACCTCGGTTCGCAAGTAAACAGAAGACAAACATATGATTCGATTCGGCGTACTGGGCGCAGCCCGGATAACTCCAGCAGCACTGATCTATCCATGCATGAATGAACCTCTGGCTCACATCACTGTTATTGCGGCACGAAACAGGGATAAGGCTAATGCCTTTGCGACAGCTCACCATATAGGAACTGTGTGCGACAGCTACCTTGATGTTGTTGACCATGAAAAAATCAATGCTCTATACAATCCACTCCATATTCCCGCCCATCATCCGTGGACCATGGCCGCCTTGAAGGCAGGCAAACATGTCCTTTGCGAAAAGTCACTTGCCTGTAACGCAAACGAAGCGAGAGAAATGAATCAGTTGGCTAAAGATCAGGGCCTGGTGCTGATGGATGCCTTCCACTATCGCTACCACCCTTTGTTCGCGCGAATGAAAAACATCGTCGCTAGTGGCGAGCTTGGCACTATTTCATCCATCGACGCAGCCTTTCACATTCCAGTGACCGATCCGGGCGATATTCGAATGAACTACCACCTGGGTGGGGGCGTCACAATGGATATAGGCTGCTATCCCATTTCATGGGTTCGGCATTTGGCTGGTACCGAACCAACGGTCGTTTCGGCGACAGCAGAAGTTGGCCCGCCTCAGGTCGACCTGTTACTGGAAACAAAAATGGAGGCGGGCAAAATCGCCATCACCACATCAGCGGATATGCGGGCGTCAGCATCATTCAAGGCGGAAGTGACCGTCAGGGGAAGCAGGGGGGAATTGCGGGTCGACAACGTCGTTGCACCACAGATGGGTCACCTTCTGACCCTAAACGTGAACGGACAGACAAGCCAGGAAACCTTTGATCGCAGGGCTACCTATGCCTATCAGCTAGACGCCTTCATTGCGGCGGTTGAAAAGGACGAACCTCTTTGGACTGACGGCAACGATGCTGTTGCCCAAATGACAGTGATTGATCGCTGTTACGAAGCCGCCGGTTTACCTATCAGGGGCCTGGAACTCTGACCATCCCCAAGGACCGTTACTTGACCCAATAACCGGGTTCGTTGGTGCTGTAACCAAGGCAGCGATAGGTTTCGTCGACCAGGGATTGCCCTCTTTCATTGAGCAAAATCCCCGCCCCCATTTTGTTCATGCTGTATCCAAAACCAAGATGACATTCAGTATCGGCAAAGCCGACGCTACCCCCAGCACCAGCGTGTCCAAATGCGTGCTTACCCATGATAATGGTTTCGAGCGCACCAGCTTCGCGATGTCGATTATCCATGCTAAGCATGAAACCAAGGCTAAATTTCGTAGGTGACACAAGCGTCACATCTTCATTGGTTGCCACAGAAGCAGCCTGCATACGCTCAAGGGCAACCTTATCAACAAAGCCTTCACCGCCATTTGCAAACGGTTTGAACATTCCCGCAATTCCCTTCCCATTGGCAATGCCTCCACCTGCGCCGTACTCGCAGAGATAGCTTTCGGGGGCGTCAGTCTTAAATTTTCCGTTGTTGAGTAACGCAATGTATTGCAACGACTCTTTACTTTGCAGCAGCGCAACGGTGTAAGGAGAAACCAGATCCTCTTTTTTCGGTGCCCAGCGCATCATTCTTGATACGCGGTGATGTTCTGATTCAGGCAAGCCAATGTAAAAATCCAGCCCCAACGGCTCCGCAACACGCGTTCGGAAATAATCACCCAACGAAAGACCAGAGGCGCGCCTAACAAGTTCTCCAACAGTCCAGCCAAATGTCGACATGTGATAGCCATTCCGAGTGCCCGGCTTCCAGAATGGCGCCTCTTCCGCCAACCGCTGCACCATGTAGTCCCAGTCCAGAAAGCCGCCTTCCTTAATCGGCGTGCGAATAGCAGCGAGCCCCGCTGAGTGATTGAGCATCATGGCAACGCTCACATCGTCCTTGCCCTGCTGGCCAAATTCAGGCCAGTAATCCACAACCTTTGCCTGCAAATCGAGTTTTCCTTCACAGATAAGTATGTGCGCACAAATTGAAACAGCCGCCTTGGTCACCGAATGTACAACACTCATGGTGTCTTCTTGCCAATCTGACTCCTGCCGGGGATGCATTCGGCCACCCCAAAGATCAACAACAGTCTCCCCGTCAACATTGAAACAAACGGACGCTCCTTGCTCCTCGCGATCTTCAAAATTGGCAACGAAGGTCTCTAGCACACTGCGGAACTTTTCATCACAGTAGCCGTGAATAGTACCTTTCCCGTCACTTAGCGCTATTTCTATGGGGCTACTCATTGCGTTATTACCGTTTTCCTGTAAATAAAACATCCTACCATGCAGCAAAACACAGGTACGAGCCTGGTAGTCAGCAGGCAGAAAAGCCTGCACCTACTCCCCGACGGTGCAACACAAGCAGCAACTTTGCCGCCACCCAAGCCCAGACCTCGCACGGCCAGGTTTATGTGTAACTCGAGCTTCCGGCAGCCGCTAAGGACGATTGGACTACTTTCCTGCATCCATAATGCCACCTTGATTGTTGCTTAACGCGTCTTTAGCTCAACCAGAATAGCGTGATAATCATCTCCAGCATTGTGGGCAGTCTCAATATGACCCTTCTTGATGAAATCTGAAGAACCTGGCTTCGGGAAAAATTCAAATGTTTCACCAAGGGTCCCTCCTGTTCCATTATGAAACTGAACATGAATAGGCCCCTCACCTGAAACGTTCAGCAAAAAATAATCATGCTTGTGTTCATGTTTCGGTATATCTTCGCCCCCACGCACAACCTGGTTCCAGACCCTGACCTCTTCATCCTCAAATACAACTTCCGTAGCTATTTCATGATCCGTCATCGATGAAACCTCCCAGTCTTTCATTGGCCGCCAAAAAATCTTCCATGAAATCGTACACCACTTGTTTAGCGGACAGGCTCTGGTTCATCATGCCAACACCCTGACCTACCCAGTAAGTCGCCAGTTGCTTCGCGCCCTGATGGCCCGATTCCGCGAGTTTAACAACCTTACCCAACGCCGGTTCACTCACCAGAGATTGGAGTGGCATCGGTAATGGCTCCGGTGCCTCTGCACTTTCCCAAGCATCAGTCCAGGGTGACCTAACCTGCCTTGAATATTTCCCAGTACGGCTCTTTGTTCGAATAGTTTGGCTGGAGCCGGCAGAGAGCAGTTTTTCCTTAATAATAGGTGATGTCTCCGCCTCCTGGGTGGTTAACCAGACGGAACCCGTCCAGGCCCCATGTGCTCCCATCGCCATGGCCGCCGCCATCTGACGTCCGGTAACAATGCCCCCTGCAGCCAGCACAGAAACATCAGGGTAGCCCTCTACCGCCTGTGAAACTTCAGGTACCAGGACCATCGTGGACACTTCGCCGCAATGCCCTCCGGCCTCTGTGCCTGACACTATCAGAATGTCCACACCGGCTTCAGCCTGTTTGATCGCATGATGCTTGGCACCGACAAGCGCGCCGCAGAGAACCCCTTTCTCTTTCGCCATCTGCAGCATGTATGCGGGCGGAACACCCAGTGCATTAACAATCAGGCTTATGGGATGGGCAAATGCAATATCCATAATGCCTTCGGCACGCTTCTCTCCGAGGAAACCGCCATTGCCACGTGACGCCCCTTCGTACACATCAGCCGTATCGACGTTGTGCCTTGCCAGAACGCCCGCCGCGAAGTTCTTGTACTCGTCCGGTACCATGGCGCTGACTTCTTCTGGAGATTGGGATTCATCCTTGTTCGCCATGCTTGTTGGAACTATCAGATCTAGCCCATAAGGCTTGCCATCGATGTGCTCATCAATCCACGCAAGTTCTATTTCCAGCTGATTTGGCCCGAAACCCGCGGCACCCAGAACACCCATACCACCAGCCTTCGATACTTCTACAACAACATCGCGGCAATGAGTAAAGGCAATCAAGGGAAACTCAATGCCGAATTTTTCACAGATAGGAGATTTCATAGTCACTTCCTTCTCGTTTATATTGCAATAATAAGGTTTGATCATCTCATGATGAGTAAACCGATTCGAGCGGGGTGATCGTGTCTATTCAGTTGTCGATGCGGAAGCTTGCAGGGTACCTAACAACGCCTGCTTAAATGCTGATCTGATGGCATATAGATGCCAGGTGTGGTCATCGAGAGCGCTTTTTGCACAAGGCAGTGGATTTTTACCGCACTCGAGCGGTGGGTACCCGTAGAATTATAGTTTCCAAGCAATGGTCGTTGAGAAATACACCATCAAAAAAAAGGCGCCTTTCGGCGCCTTCCTAAAGAGAGCCTATTATTGCCCCATTGAATACGTTATGCCCAGCTTGTACATACGACCGAATGGGTTGTGTGTAAAGGCATCGTAGTTCATTTCACGAGACATGAAAGCCGGATCATCATCCTCCATATTGATAACTGATCCCGTCACTGCCAACTTGCCATCCATGAACCGGTAAGTTGCATGAAGGTCATGAGTAACGTATGTCGGTACAGTTGCGTCACCCGCAGGCTGTGGCGCGGCGCCAGCATACTTATAACTATCAACATAGTTAGTAATCCAGCGAACATTTAAATCCTGCCAGGCATAGTTCAACGTGGCATGCCCCTTCCACTCGGCAAGCGTTCTCGCCAGCGAAGTGCCATAGTTTAATCTACCGAGCGCATCATACTTGCCACCAAACTCCCAGGAATCGATATCGAAACTTAAGATTCGAGTTCCGGTCACCTCAGCTGAAAAATAACCTGGACCCAATTCCAAACCATACTTGAACGTAATGTCGAGACCATCAGTCTCGTAATCCGGTCCATTAACAATGTTGACATTAATAATTTCAACATCTGTTGCGTTGGTGCCGCCACCGAAAACTAATCGATCAAAATATTCGCCATTGGGATCGCAAACACCACCAGGACACGCCAGATTGAGAATGTTTGTGAATGGTTCAGTTACCAGTGGGTCTGTGAAGTCGTAAGACCAGTAGTCCACTGTGAAATACAGATTATCCGAACCGGTCAACAAGCCATCACGATCAACCAGTAAACCGATGTTAATCGTATCAGCTTCTTCAGGCTTCAAACTTGGGTTACCCGTCGTATCAATGCGCTTGAACGCACCGGTTGCCGCAACATACTGCAACGAACTCGATGAGTTGGATCCCACAGTCTGGTTCAGGGTGGGTCCACGGAATGTGGAACCGAATGAAGCCCGAAGGCCTATACTATCGGTAACCTGCCATCTGACTGAGACCTTTGGATCTGTTGTAGAACCGGTTTCCCCGCCGTAGTCTTCGTGACGTATTGAAAGCTGGGCTTCAACACTATCCGACAATGGGAAATGGAATTCTCCAAAGACGCTCCAGATATCCCTGTCTTCATCGATCGGGAAACTCGGTGGGAGGAATCCGAACAGACCGGTTCGACCGGTCTCACAATCCTTAATTTCAGGACCCGCAGCACAAGGAAACTCCACACCATCATAGAAACCAGAGACACCCGTTTCATAGGTTTCGTCCCGATACTGGAAGCCAAGAGCGTAGTCAATCACACCACCCGCCAGCTCGAACGAAGACAACTGCCCCGTCAATATACCATCGACCGTCAACAACGAGGTTTCACCTGAGCCAACGCCGGAGGTCATCATATATTCACGGATTCGTTCATTATCCAAGGCTGGATTGAAGTCCGGATTGTTCAAAGTGCCGTTAGGTACCAATGGGTCTGAGCCAGACATCGAGTTGGAAAATGGAATCCAGTACTGACACGCTCCTTGACCTGCATTCGCCTGAACGGTCGCCAGCGAGAACTCCAACTGGCCCTGCGCATTGTACTCATTGGGAACTTGAGCTTCACACTCGAATCCACCCAGTCCTTGGCGAGCCCGATTGTCACGATAAACCATCGTGTCGCCCCCTTCAGATTCACGCTCTGACTCAGAATAAGTCAGCGCAATTTGCCACCCTTTGTCGCCCCATTCACCATCAAGAGCGGCAGAAAAGCGCATCAATTCAGAGTGGCGGAAATGTGACCTGGGCGGACCATCCTGACCGTAATAACGACCATAGAACCAGGCTACTTCTTGCCAATCAGGATCAATGCCTGCTGCATCCTGGTCGCCACCATCACCACCGTACATACAGTAGGCTTCAGCACAGGATGCGTAAGCTCCGTATAGGTCTGGATACTTACTCGCCATATCGACCAGACCAGGATTGTTTGCTCGAACGGTCCTGTTTTCATCAACCAGCTTATTGGGAGGGTACGAAGGTGAGGTACCCCAGCCAGGCACATCGCTGTCAGTTAACAGGAATTCCAGGCTTAGCGTAGTCGTGTCGTTTATCTCGAACGTGCCTTCTGTGAACCACTGCCACCGCTCTGCGTCTTCAGCTAAATTATCGAATGCTGTGTACTGGAACCTACAAAAGCCGCCTAAACCGGGATCACCATTACCCAGTGAATCCGGATCGGCAAATGGAATGTTCAGAGTAGTTGTTTTGGCTCCGCCAAGATTCTCACAGTTTGGGTCCACGATACCGGTGGCTAATAGCCCACCAAACCCGCCGCCGATCGGCGATGCCGCCCAACGATCATTTGGAATCAGAACCGATGGCCTGCCGACTGAAGACCAGCCACCTCGAGTATTGTCCGCATAACTTCTTAACGCCCAGTCGCGATCAGCAATTCGGAGTTGGCTTCGCTCGATATAACTCGCCGAAGTGACAATGTTCGCGCGCCCATCCATGAACTCGCCACCCCAAATAACACCAAACTCAGTATCACCGTCTGAATCTTCGATGTCTTTATGAGACGCTGAAACCTCAAATCCCTGGAAATCGCTCCGCGTCATAAAGTTCATCACGCCGGCAATTGCATCGGAACCATAAGTGGCGGCTGCGCCGTCCCTCAACATCTCGATCCGCTGAACAGCGATGGATGGCATCATATTAACGTCAACCAATAGCTGCGCTTGAGCACCGATTGCACCTGGCGACCAGGTGGTTCGACGACCATTGATCAAGACTAGTGATCGACTTGGGCCAAGACCTCGAATGTTAATGGTTGCGCGATCCGCACCTGCCCCAGCCTGAAACTGGTCAGTTTCGCCGTCCGCGCCCTGTGAAAACGATAGACTTTTTATAAGATCCATCGTGGTCGGCGAACCCGACAAGGCTAGATCTTCTCTTTGAAGTGTTGTTATCGGCAAGGATTCATCTTCTGCCGCACCCTTGATGTACGACCCTGTGACAACCACCTCTTCGATTTCCGAAGCCGCATGAAGTGTTTGAAAAGATAAAAGAGTTGTCGTTAGAAAAATAAACGGCGTGAACCACCGCAGACGTATAGATGTTTGCATTGCTTTATATCCCCCATATGTAACATTTTTTAAGATCAAGTATCTCGTCGAGACTTAACCTTCTGAAATTTATATGTCGGTCGGTAATGCTATACAGTTCTCCAAAATGTCCTATTCAGTTTAGTGGGTTGGGAAGCGATATGGTCATAAGTACATATCCTTCTAGTTTGACGAACTGACTCCTCTTTATAGGTAAGCAGACTACGGTCCGTCGCGAATTAAACTATAGGTCATGATGATGTAAGTCAATTATTATTGCCAATAGCGTGAATTGCATCTGAAGCAGCGCCGATAGTAAGTAGGTGATATGCTGTTGCTGAACGGATGTAGGTAAGGCCTATATGAAAAAAACTGCTCTCGTGCTTTGCGTGTCATTACTGTGTGCTTGCGCATCAACAGAACGAACGCCGGAAGAAATTGCGGCTGCTAAATCTACGCGTAAACACTGTACTAATA
>JABGVY010000582.1 GCA_018645845.1 Gammaproteobacteria bacterium
GAATTAAAGACTCCTCTCTCTTAACTGGTTCAGAAACTTGATAAGATGTCGTCGAGTCGGGGTGTAGCTCAGCCTGGTAGAGCACTGTCTTCGGGAGGCAGGGGTCGTGAGTTCAATTCTCGCCATCCCGACCATTTTTAAAGGAACACAGGGCGTCTCTTCTTGGAATTCACAATGACCGCCATCATTAAGTCGACAATAAGTCCGCTGAGCCGCACTTGTCAGAACCGTGTTGCTCAGCCCAGGTCGGGCAAAGGCGCAATGATGGCTGGCTTGTCCGCCGCCGTTTTAACCCGTATCTCACCGTTTGCACCATTAATCAGCAGGTCGACGATCTCTGCCGCCATGACCTCAACGGGCATTACGTTGAACTCGGGTTTGCGGTAGTCATCAGGGACAATCTGGGTATCGGTGACACCGGGGCAGATGACGTTGATACGCACGTTCGATCCTTCGTTTGCTGCCGACACCGCGCGTCCCATTCCGACCAGCGCATATTTTGTCGCGGTATACATGGGGTCCACAGGAACGACACTGAGGCCGGCGGTTGATGCAGTAATAGTGATGGCACCACCTTTTTGCCGCATGGCCGGTAGTGCGACTTTTAGGCCATGGTAGACGCCATTTAGGTTAACCCCGACGATGTTCTGGTATTGCGCTGGCGTAACGTCCTCGATGGCGAGAAACGGATCCCCCGTTGGCACCGTCATGATGCCCGCATTTAAATGGATATAGTCAGGCACACCCATCTGGTCTTCGCAGGCCTTCATCGCGTCGCGGACACTGTCGAGGCTGGTGACATTGCAGGGAATGAACACGCCGCCAATGTCGTCTGCCAGGGCCTTGCCGTCAGCTTCGTTAATGTCGCAAACCGCAACGCGAACGCCCTTGTCGGTGAGTTGCCGGCAGACGCCAGCGCCGATACCGGTAGCGGCGCCGGTAACCAGGCCAATCTTGTCAGTCATGTGCTTTCCTCTCAACGTAGTGGTTTAAGTACGGAATCAGAACGTGTTCCAGTATAAAACATCTGCATCGGGTTTTCGCTGTACCGGCGCGAAAGCGTGATCGGGATAACCTGCGCAACGAACAGACACAGGTAGACATCCGCTGGAACATTACAAATATCCCGAATAACAGATCCTGCTGCGCGATGAAGCACCGTGAAACAGGCGCCGATGTTCATTGATGGCGCTGCGGCAATCATATTCTGGCCGGCTGGATAGATGGTCGAACGCATAAAGACATCTTCAGGTGTCCGGGGTGGATAAACCTTAGAATCAGTATATTGGCAGTGTTATAGATTATGTCGTACTCGATGCAGTGGTACGGCCTGAATTCGAACTCAGACCTGTTTTGGCCTCGGTGGCTCATTGTTGGTCTGGCGATTCTAGGCAACCAAATCAGGCGACAAACCTTGTCGTGGATGCCGATAACAACCGGTATTGAAGTTGAAATTCGAAGCGCGGACAACTAAATTCGTCAGTCACGATACCTGGAGTTTAGAAGATGAATTTTGATGGAAAAGTGATCGTTATACCCGGAGCGACCTCCGGTCTTGGAAAAAATGCCGCGTTACGATTTGCAGCCGCAGGTGCGAGAGTCGTTTTTGGCGGTCGCCGGGAGAGTGAAGGTGTCGCGATCATGGAAGAGATAGCAGCGCAGGGTGGTAGCAGCCTGTTCGTGCGCTGCGACGTTAGTTTGAGCGCCGATGTGGCGGCGTTAGTCGGCCGCGCGGTCAGCGAATATGGACATCTGGACATGGCGTACAATGTAGCCGGGGTGTCGGGAGACGCCTTCTCCCAATTTGCTGACTATGATGAAGCTCAGTGGCAACAGACGATCAATATCAACCTGACGGGCATGTTCTACTGTATGAAACACGAACTCATCGCCCTTAAAGAGTCTGGCGGTGGCGCCATCGTTAACATGTCATCGGTCGCCGGTCTGGGCGCAACCCCGGGTGGTGCGGCTTACGTGGCATCCAAACATGCCATCATCGGGATGACCAAGACTGCGGCACTTGATTATGCGGCAGACGGAATCCGGATTAATGCCATCGCACCTGGCGTGGTCAAGACAGAGATGATGGAGAGGGGAATCACTGAGATTCCAGATCTCGAAGCACAAATGTTAGCTCACCAACCCATTGGCAGGCTCGGCACGATGGACGAAGTAACCAATGCCGTGATGTGGCTGTGTTCTGACGCTGCCAGCTTTGTCACCGGCGCGACATTGCCTGTCGACGGCGCCTACCTCCTGACTTAACCCAGTAGGATATGATGATAGTTCGGTTATTCAGCTACAGGCCTTTGAACTCGGGTTTTCTTTTTTCGAGGAAAGCCTCTCTACCTTCCTTATAGTCACCAGAGAGTCGAATAGCTGTGCGCATCGCTAACCCTGCTTCTTTGGCTTTGGCATCATCTTCAAACGCACTACGCCACAACGTTTCTTTTTGTGCACGGATTGCCAGTGGACCACTTTCTGAGCAAATACGCTGGGCGTATTCAAGTGCAGCGGTCTGAACTTGCCCGGCATCACTAATCACTTCCACAAAACCAGCACGTTCGCACCATTGGGCACTTTTTGCGTCGCCCGGAGTCAGGAATGCAAATGCTTTTGAGTAGCCAATTTTCTTACCGAGTTTGATTGGAATGTCTACAGCGTTAGTACCTACCTTTGCTTCTGAGATAATAAATTGGGCGTCAGGATCCGAAAAGATCATGTCGCAACAAAGCGCGAGAGAAACCCCTTCGCCGACGCAAAAACCGTGGACAGCGGCAATGATCGGCTTGTTTGTTACCATACTATTGTCGAGGTTCAGACCACCTAATGCAGCATTAACACCTTTCGCGGCATTCTCGCTAAGCGCTGCTACATCTGCACCGGCACTGAAAGCTCTCTCTCCCGCGGCTTGAATCACCGCTACCCATAAACTGGGGGAACTAGCGAACTTGTCCAGCGCTTCATTGACACCTTGATACATTGGCGCATCAAATGCGTTGAGTCTGTCCGGTCGATCAAGGGTGATGACGGCGACTTTACCCATAGTTTCAAATATTACTCGATCTTGAAATCGTTCGGCCAATGCAACCTCCTAACTGTTGAGAACTTCTACTAGTTTTGATTTTCCGGTGGTGCCCGTTTTTAACTCAAAATGATCTTCGCTTTGGAACTTGATTTTAGCCCGGAATCGCAGCTGATGGTGTATCGCATTCTCGAGCTCATTCCCCAACTCAGTGAGTTGAGCTGTACTAAGGTTTCTGGCATGTTCCACAAGAATTGGGATAGGTGGTTCTGCTACAGGCCCGGGTTTTTGTAAAATCATTCTGATGTTGCCAGTGGTTTTACTGGAATGCCGGTTAACCACGTCGCGCACTGCATTAGGAAAAACGTTCACACCCTTAATGAGCAGCATATCATCCACGCGACCCTTGAAGGTCATACGAACCCCGGGACGACCACACTCACAACGGTCGGTGTTGATTTTGATGATGTCC
>JABGVY010000438.1 GCA_018645845.1 Gammaproteobacteria bacterium
AACGATAATGTTAAGGCGCGATTGAAAGAACACTGTTCTGGTGGTGTTAATGTGTTTTTTGACAATGTCGGTGGTCCGGTTCTGAACGACGTACTTGCGCGCATCGCCTCTCATGCGAGAGTTGTTATCTGCGGTGGTATTTCTCGTTATGAGCAGGAGTCTCTGCCGGCAGGGCCTGCGAATTACTTTAACGTCGTGTTCAGGCAGGCTCGCATTGAAGGTTTCTTGTTGAGCGGATATGAAAGAGAGTATCCCGTTGCACTCGACCGGCTTAAAGGTTGGATTGAAAGTGGCGAACTGGTTTACAAAGAAGATATCCAGGAAGGTTTCGATAACATTCCCGCGACACTTAAACGGCTGTTTACCGGTGCAAACTTTGGCAAGCAGCTGTTAAAGATGTAGTTTTTATCGGGCTCTTAGGCCGCTAGCGATGCCCGGGTCCACCTTCTATGGCTTGGGCCTTTTGGGCCTCTTAGTTCGCCGGCATGTTCCGGGTAAACTGAGGCGGTGTAGAGGTCCCCATGCTGATCCATGGCAAGCTGATGGATATAGATAGCTATTTTCTCTACCCTGCCGAGCACCTCCCCCGTTTCTTCGTGTAGAACTGCCAGGTCGCTCATTTTATCGCTGGCGTAGATCCTGTCACCGTAAGTGGCGAGGCTCAGTGGCGTAATGTGTGTCCACTCATCGATGTATTCTCCGTCTGGTGTGAGACGTTGAATTCTATGAACGCAGTCCTTATCTGGTTGGGTACGGTGTTCTTCTATTTGACCCGGTTTGGTCATGTAATCATGAAAGTTTCCGCCACATAGATCTGCCACTAGGATCCTGCCTTTGGAATCTTGAGCTATTGCGTGAGGTGTATTGAACTCTGCCGGACCCCGCCCCCAGTTACCGACGGATTTAATAAAATCACCCTCTGCGGTATACCACACCAGTCGGGAGTTCCAATAACCGTCTGCAACGACGATATTACCGTTTTCTTGCACGAGGACCGCAGTCGGACCGTTGAAATGGGACTCATCGTTACCCCACTCACCAAAGGTGCCGAGCGTTAGCAACAGTTCACCTTCCGGTGTGTATTTTTTGACGGTGTGACCATCACGATCAGTGGTCCAGAACATGCCATCTTTTTCGATATAAAGTGTGTGGGCACCTAATGCGAAGCCTTGCTCATCGGATGGTCCCCATTTGCCGAGATACTGTCCCTCGCGAGTGAACATGGAGATACTGCTCTTACCCATCTTGTCTTTCATGGCAAGTGGGTGGGTTGCCCAGTGTTCGAGATCTCTGGTAAAAAGGTAGACAATTCCTTCCTTGTCCACAGCAATACCTGAGCCCATCTCGAACTGCATGTCAGCTGGATAGTCGGGCCAGTTGCCGTCTAGTTGATAACCGTCTCTTGGGTCGTTACTTTCAGTACTATTGTCAACGTCGTGAGAAGTGCACATGCCTGGCTCCTGCTGTGGTCGTGCATAGACCGTAGCGAAAGTCCGTTCGCGGTTCAAGGTGTGTTTTTTATGATGTCTGATTCACGGGTCTGTTCAGGTGCAAGGGCATGGCGCCAGCTCGATGATTTGCCTATTATTAGAGCTGAATATCCATCTAACACAACGAGATAGAAGGTAAACGCATGTCACAGCAAGTAGCGCTCGAGGAATTTCGAGTTTCAACCAAGGCCTGGCTCGAGGAAAATTTCCCCCAAACACTTGTCGGTAGCGCGATGGGGCTGGAGGGTGAAGCCGATGACAGCACGAAAGCTGACTTCGAGCTTTGGCGGCAAAGGCTCGCAGATAAGGGATGGGGTGCGCCTACGTGGCCGACTGAGTTTGGTGGTGCTGGTATTGGTCATCCCGAGGCGAAAATCATCAGCCAGGAAATGGGCAAGATGGGCGCTTTTAACCCAATCCCCTTGATGGCTGGTATGGGTGTCACAATGGTGGGTCCGACACTGCTTGAGTACGGAACCGACGAGCAGAAAACCAAACACCTTCGTGGTATGGCGAGTGGTGAAACCCGTTGGTGCCTGGGCCTGTCAGAACCCGGAGCAGGGTCAGACCTCGCATCTCTTATTACTAAAGCTGAAGATGATGGTGATACCTATAAATTGAACGGCCAAAAGACATGGACATCTGGTGCGGACATTTCGCAGTGGTGTGGTGCTTTGGTTAGAACAGATGCTAACGCCAAGAAACGTGATGGCATCAGTTTTGTCATGCTGCCGATGGCTCAGGACGGCGTGTCAACAAAACCTATTCGATTGATATCGGGTGCCTCGCCATTCTGCGATACTTTTTTTGATGATGCGCGCGCCGAGAAGAGTGACCTGCTTGGGCCACTGAATGAAGGTTGGAGTGTTGTCAAAAGACTGTTGCAACATGAGCGTCAGAGCCAGACTCAGGCCAGAGGCCCTGGTGGCGGTACTAAGAAACCATCGTTTCAGCAGATCGCCAAAGACTATGTCGGCGTAGATGACTCCGGTGCGCTGGCAGATGGGGATTTAAGGGTGCGGCTCATTAATCACCTGATGGATTCCGAAGCGCACAGCCTAACCGTCAACAGGATAACCGCAGAAGCCAAAGGCAAGGTAGAGGTAAGCGCCGCCGCTTCTATCCTGAAGAACTCAGCAACAAAAATTGCCCAGGGTAAGGCTGAATTAACGATGGAGCTGATGGGTAGTCAGGGTGTTGGTTGGGAAGGTGACAACTACACGAAAGAAGAGCTCGACAACGTTAAGGACTGGCTGTGGGGCAAAGCTATTTCCATCTACGGAGGCTCGTTTGAAGTCCAGAACAATATCATTTCCAAGAATATCCTCGGTCTTCCCGAGAACACTCAAAAGGGATAACGAAGATGGCTGCATTAACTGAAGAACAATCCATGATTCGAGACCAGGCGAAATCCTGGGTAACAGAACAATCTCCGGTTCAAAAATTTCGCGAAATGCGGGACAGTGGAATCGAGAGCAAATATACCCCCGATACCTGGCAGGCAATGATTGAAATGGGTTGGACGGGTATCGTAGTACCCGAACAGTATGGTGGTTCGGGCCTGGGATACCTGACTTTTGGGGTCGTGCTGGAAGAGATTGGTCGACAGCTCACGGCAAGCCCGTTGTTTGCATCAGCGCTCGTTGGTGCGTCCGCAGTGCTTCAGGGTGGTAATGAGGAACAGAAGCAGGAAATCCTCCCCAAAATCGTCGATGGGAGTGTGATTCTTACACTGGCGGTCGATGAAGGCCCAAGGCATGCCCCCTTAAAAACAGCGCTGGTGGCAGAAAAATCTGGCTCCAGTTTTAAACTTGCGGGGGACAAAACGTTTGTACATGAGGGAATGACAGCGACTGATTATGTGGTTGCTGCAAGAACCAGTGGTGAAGGGGAAGAGGGTATTACGCTGTTTGTCGTGTCCGCGAGTGCCGATGGGGTTTCCCGTGAAGCGGTGACCACGTTCGATAGTCGTGGTTATGCAAATGTTCACTTTGACGGCGTGACTGTTAGTGAAAACCAGGTTTTGGGCACGATTGACCAGGGCTATCCGATTTTGGAATCAATCCTGGATCGCGCGAGGGCTGGTTTGGGTGCCGAGATGCTTGGTACGGCGGCGCAAGCTTTTGACATGACTCTGGAGTATTTGAAGACTCGCGTGCAGTTTGGCCAGGTCATTGGATCTTTTCAGGCCCTAGGGCATAGAGCTGCTGGTTTATTTGGCCAGATGGAATTGTCGCGGTCCTGTGTAGAAGCAGCGCTTCAAGCCATTGATGATGACGCTGACGACCTCCCTAAACGCTGCTCGTTGTCTAAAGCGAAGGTAGGTGATTTCCTGCATGAAATGTCTAATCAGCTGATTCAGATCCACGGTGGAATCGGTATGACCGATGAGTTCGATGCTGGTTTTTACCTCAAGCGGGCTCGCTTGCTCGAACCATCATTTGGTAATCGGGCATTTCACCGCGATAGATACGCACGATTGCTTGGGTTCTGATTTGAGCTTACTCGGAACAGATAGCGAATCGTTTATTGAAATGCTGGCCTTAAGGCCAGCGCTTCAAACGAAATACGCCGCGTTCCTTGATGCTATTGAATCAACCAATGCGGTACCCGAGCGTGTGTTTAGATTGTGTCATGCGCGTATTGCGCAAATTCACGGCCAACAAGTGCATGGAATTTCTGCCGAAGAAGCAACATCACTGCAATCCCAGAGATTAGATGCATTCGAGTTGTCGGAGCAAACTGCGCTCATTGCTGCCGAAAAAATGCCTTATCAACACCACATGCTGGAAGACAAAGAAGTCGAAGCCATCAAGCGGGCTTTTGGCGATGCCGGATGTGTTTCGCTGCTTACCGCCCTGGCATTCTTTGATGTGTCTTGCCGGTTGAACGCGACCATGACAGGAGAGGTTAGCTAATGTCCACTTCACCCAGAATAGACTCGGCGATCCCCGGTGCCCCATCGGAGTTCGGCTCTGTGATGAGCCATACTCCAGATATCATTGCTAAGTTCGGTGAACTCTATGCAGAGTTCTGGCAGCAGGGGTTGATCAGCCAGGAAGTCAAGGAGATGACCAGGATTCGCAATGCGCGCATTACCGATTGCGGCTACTGAAAAAACGTCCGTTTTGAAGCCGCTCGTGTAGCGGGTCTGAAAGAAGATATTGTTGCCCAAATAGAAGATGGGTACGAAAATACGCTGCCAGAAAAAGAAACGACTGCGCTTCAGCTTACCGATGACATCATTGGATTACCCGGCCAACTCCGCGATTCGCAGATCGCAGCCTTAAAGAGACACTACAGCGATGCTGAGATCGCCGAGCTGGCGCTCGGTGTTGGATTGTTTCTTGGGATGTCCAAGGTGTTGATTACACTAGGGCTGGAACCGGAACAGATGGATACCACTGTATTGCCAACGCCGGGAAGTTAATTCCTAAATCGATTTTTCATGGCCTGCCCAATAAGGCTCTCGCACGATTCTGCGTTGTATTTTTCCAGTAGGCAATCTTGGTAGGTCATCAACGAAGTCCACTGTTTTTGGGCACTTGTAATTAGCGACATGCTGACGGGTAAACGCAATAATTTGTTCTGCCAGTTCTGCGCTGGCAGTAATTTCATTTTTAAGCTGGACGACAGACTTTACCTCCTCGCCCCACTCAGTATTTGGTACTCCTATCGTGCAAACGTCTTGTACGGCGGGGTGTTGCATCATGGCGCTGTCGACTTCCTGAGGGTAGATGTTAACGCCCCCTGAAATAATCAATTCAGCCGTTCGGCCAGTCAGGAACAGGTATCCATCTTGATCGAAGTAGCCCATATCCCCTAATGTAAAATAATCCCCTCTGTAGGACGAGGCGGTCTTGCTGCCATCTTTATAGTATTCGAATCGACCTGAATCAGGGGCATGCATATAAATGGTACCGATTTCCCCCACAGGCACCTCGTTGCCTTCGTCATCCATAATTTTGTTATCGAATTCCGGTCCCGGGCGCCCGACACTGCCTGGTTTTGTCAGCCATTCATGTGAATCGATGAGAAAACCGCCACCACCTTCGGTGGCGGCATAGTATTCAACCAGTACCGGACCAAACCAATCGATCATCTCGTGTTTGACATGTACGGGGCAGGGCGCTGCGCCGTGTATGATGCGTCTAAGGCTTGACAGGTTGTATTGCTGTTTGACGGATTCATCGAGGCGCAGTAGGCGGTGAAACATAGTGGCCACCATATGGCTGTGAGTCACCTTGTATTTGCTGATCAATTTTAGCGTTTCTTCCGGGTCCCATCGATCCATCATCACCAGGGATGCGCCAGAAATTAATGGCGTCAATACGTCTATGAGCAAAGGTGCAGCGTGATAAGCGGGACCGGTGCAAAGCGCTACTTCATCGCCGGAGGCGTATCCGCGTTCAGAATGGTCCGGCAATATTGGTGGTCTTTCTTTGCGGTAAACGCCTTTGGGCCTGCCAGTTGTGCCCGAGGTGTAAAGCATGCTGCCACCCAATGTGGGAGTGGAAATGTTTTCTAACGAGAAGCTTTCCAGTACGTCATCAAAGGTATCAAATTGATCAAGATTGCCGCCAATCGATACACTGGATTCTACCCGTGCACTCATGCTTAGCGCGCTGCTTGCTGTCTCGGCATAACTGATATCCGCCAGAAAAATTCGAGCGTCGCAATTGTCGATAATATAAGCGACTTCCTCGCTGGTCAGGTGCCAGTTAATAGGTGTCAGCCTGACGCCGCTCCGCAGTGCGGCCATAAAGACGATGGCATACTCAACTCTGTTGCCGCAGAGCAGGGCTATGCCGTCGTCCCCGCTGATACCCAGTGAGAGAAAATAGTTAGCGAGCTGGTTGGCTTTTCCGTTAAGTTCCGACCAGGTGAGTTCCTTTCCGTGTTGATCCGTCACTGCCATAGTTCCGGGTTTTGCTGCAGCATGCACAGCGCTTGCCATGCCAGTGAGTGCAGCTTCTTCGACAGAGACTGTTGCGTAGTCGATCATTTCTTTCGTGTTTCCCTTTTTATTGGTTTAACAGAGAGTGGTACCCAGGAGGATGCCGTAAGAGAGGTGCCGGGATCAAGGTGGTATTTTCCTTCGCTTCGTTTAGCGGATGACTAGAGCTGATTTGCGGGTAATGTTGCTGTGTGTCCTGTGCGGTAAAAGGGAAGGAAAACTGCCGCTTGGTGACGAAACTAAAAGCGAGACAGATTCAAGTCGCTAGCGACGTCTTGATGGGGCCCGGTTGACACTTATTTAATAGAGTCTAAAATAGCGACCAAAAATTTACGCGTAAAACTGAAGCCATACAATGTGGATCCAGGACTACACCAGGGGGCAGAGAGATGCACATAACAAACACAGGCGCAGAAGCTGGGGCGCCAATCGGCTGGTCAGATAAACCGAAAGACGACCCTAAGGTTCTGGAATTGAAAGCGCATCTTGAAGCCAGCAATGGTATCAAGGGGCTACAGATCCTCGGCCCCAACGACGTTGATGAGGCGGTGAGGTTGTTCAAGCGGGATGGGTTTGTTGTTATTGGTGATGTGCTCAATAGTGAGGAAATAGATCTTCTGGCATCCGGCTGTAATGATGTTATTAATGAAGTCGCGGTGTTGGATCCGGATAATCACGGAAACAGAGGCTCTCATCGCTACTCCTTTGGTGGTTCGAGCCTGACCAGGAGTCAGCTGCACCGACCGGCTTGGCAGATGCTCCTGGACGTACCTGTGCTGTCCAAAATACTGACCTCAATATTTGGTTCTACAGACTATATTTTGCGCGCTGCGAGCGGGGATTTTTGCCTGCCTGGCGCGGTTGACTACCAGCCCTTGCACTCGGATGTAAACGATTGGTTAGCGGGCGGCAAGACTCCATTTAGTTCCTTTTTTGACTGGCGCGGCGAGGTTTCCCTG
>JABGVY010000303.1 GCA_018645845.1 Gammaproteobacteria bacterium
ATCCAATGTGCGCGATTGAAGAGTAAGCAAGCACTCGTTTTATCTTGTCCTGCATCAAGGCCAGTATATTGCCGACGAGGATTGAAAGGAGCGCAACCCAAAACAGTGATTCCAGAACCGCCTCAAATCTAAAACCATCAAATGAGACGAAGAAGCGCAGCAGCACAGCAAAGATACCGCCTTTGGAAATCGTCGCAAGGAATGCTGTGGTTGGTGCAGGTGCCCCCTCGTAAACATCCGGCGTCCACATGTGGAATGGAGCTAAAGATAACTTGAAGGCGATACCTGCGAGTACAAAAGTCGCGCCAATCAGGACAAACACACTGGCGTGTTCCATGCCAGCAGTTGCAGCTGCCATACCCTGGAACGACAGGCTTCCGGTAACGGCAAACAGGAATGCGATACCAAACAGTAAGGTGGCGGACGACACCCCGGAAAGGATCAGGTACTTCAGCGCTGCCTCAAGGCTGAAAAATCCGCGAGTCGGGTAGGAAATCATCGCATAAAGCGAAACGCCAACCAGTTCCAGGCCCAGAATAAAGGATGCAAAGTGAGCACTGTGAGCGAGTATGATGCCACCCAGGGTAGATAGGAGCATCAGTATCAGGTACTCGTCCTGATTTTCACCACGGTCGGCGTGATAACTGTATGCCAGCAGGCAGATGAAGAAGGCGCCGATGACAATGATGCTGGAAAATAGCAGCGCATACTCATCGACCACGATCAGTGGCGTCACATACTGAGGCTCCAGATTGATGCTGACCCAGGCGATCGCGGCGAGGGTTAGCACCAGGCCGATGGAACTACACAGGCAGGTCAATGCCAGGTTCCTGGCGAAGGCGATGACCATCATGACAACAAGGATCACGCCCGTCAGGGTGATGATCGGGAGCATTGCAAGCAGGTCGGTAGTGATCATGGCAGCACCCCAGCCCAGATTTTGCTATTGGTACCCGTCAACTCATACAGGCTTGCAAGCACCGGATTCACTAAATCGAATAAAGGTTGAGGGTAAACGCCGATGTAGATGAGCCCTATCATCATGGGGATCATGGCAATCATCTCGCGCATGCCGAAGTCAGGCATACTGACGCCTCCATTTTGTTGCGGATTGTTCCTTTCGCCCTGGAAAACTTTCTGTAATGACATCAGAGCGTACATGGCGCCGGTTACAAGTCCGAGAGTTGCCAGAATGGTGATCCATTTGTTTACTGCGAATGCGCCCAGCAGGATAAGGAACTCGCCAACGAAGTTCCCAAGGCCGGGCATGCCAAGCGAGGCAACGATAAAGAACATAGCGATGGCACCCATTCTGGGCGCTTCCTGCCAGAGTCCGCCCATCTCATTCATGTTTCGGGTGTGTAATCGATGTTGCAGTGCACCGGCAATCATGAACAAAGCTGCGGTGGAGAAGCCGTGCGCAACCATCTGCACAACTGATCCCTGAATCGATAGTTCGGTCCAGGCAAATACACCAACCAGCACGAACCCCATATGGCTCACGCTGCTGTAAGCCACCAATCGTTTGAAGTCTGATTGGCCAAAAGCCAGCAGTGCGCCGTAGAGTATGCCAATGGCGCCCAACAACATTGCCAGGGTGGAAATTTCCGCCGCGGCGTCCGGGAACAAGGGCACCGTGAACCTAATTAACCCATATGCGCCAGTCTTAAGGAGAATGCCCGCTAGCAGTACACTGGCAGCGGTAGGTGCCTGGGTATGTGCGTCTGGTAGCCATGAATGGAACGGGAAACCCGGCAGTTTGACCACGAAGGCAATAAAGAAACCACACATCATCCAGAAAGCCAGGTCGGGGTCTACATTGTGTCCCAGCAGGTCAAAATAGTTGAACGTCAGGACGCCGCTCTGGCCAAAGTGGACGAGAACAAGTGCAAGAATGGCGACTAGCATGATCAGACCACTGACCTGCGTAAACAGGAAGAACTTCATTGCCGCATAGGATTTTTTTTCATGTCCCCAAATGGCGATCAGCAAGTACATGGGAATCAGCATCACTTCCCAGAAGAAGAAAAACAGGAACAGGTCCAAAGAGACAAAAACGCCGACGACGCCGGCCAGTGTCCACATCAGGTTGAATTGAAAAAAGCCCGGGCGTTTTTCTATTTCGCTCCAGGAAGACAGTACCGCGACGAAACCAAGGAAGATCGTCAGCGCCACCAGCAGCAGGCTCAGACCGTCAATGGCAAATACAAAGCTGATGCCAAAACGTGGAATCCAGGGCACGTTGACGTATTCCAGCCATGGGGCGCTGACCCCATGAGCCAGCGGTAGCATCTCGACCGGCGCACCTGTAAGTGGCAGTAGTAACAGGGCAGCAATTGTAATGCTGGCGATTGATATCCAGCGTGGCAGGTCGCGGTTCCAGCCTTCGATCATCCAGGCAGCAAGCCCGCCGATGAACAGGGTCAGCATGATTAGGATCATTGTCATGGTGCCGTGCCTCCACCGTAGAAGAGTGCAATGGCCGTAATGGCTGCCAGGCCAAGGACCATCACCCCGGCGTAGGTGCGCAGCTGCCCTGTCTGGCTTTGGGTAGCCTGATCATGAAGGAAGCGGACAACATCGGCGGTGAAGTTGTAGAACCAGTCGACGATATCCATTCGATTGACGTGTGCCATCCACGCATAGGGTTTTACGATAAAGGTGTCGTACAACCAGTCCATTGCCCAGTGTGAAAACCAGAACCGGTTAAGCGCCTTACCAATTTTGGAATCGGTCCAGGGAGAGATGTCGATGCTGTGTGACAGGAAAATAAGGTAGGCAATCACCACGCCAACGATGGGGACTGCAGGTGTAATGATCGCTATCAGGCCGTCGTGAGCCGGTCCCGTCGCTGCAGGGAACACGTCCATGACCGGTATCACAATGAACCCACCCACCAGCGCCAGCAGGCAAAGAACAAGTAATGGTGCTGCCATTAGCCAGCCAGCGGGCTGCGATGGCTCTGTTTTTGCCTCACCAAAGAAGACGATAAAAACCAGACGGAAACTGTAGATGGAGGTCAGCAGGGCGCCCAGCAAACCTATGCCCCAGAGCAGGGGACCCTGCCACGCGTTCTCATAGGCTGACAGTAAAATGGCGTCCTTGGAGTAAAACCCTGAAGTGAAAGGTAGCGCCGCCAACGCAGCGCTGCCAATCAGGAAGCTCCAGAATGCCACCGGAAGTTTCCTGCGCAGCCCGCCCATTTTAAAAATATTGTGCTCGTGATGTAGCGAGTAGATGACCGCACCTGCGGCAAGAAACAACAAGGCCTTGAAAAAAGCGTGGGTCATTAGATGGAAGATGCCGGATGCCCATGCGCCAACGCCCAGCGCGAGGAACATGTAACCAATCTGGCTGATTGTAGAGAAGGCAAGGATTCGCTTGATGTCATGTTGAGTCATAGCGGTGAACGCTGCCATCAGTAAAGTAGCAGCCCCTATGACTGCAACAGTGTTCAGGGCGAAGGGTGACAACAGGAACAGGTCGTGTGTCCGTGCGATCAGGTAAACGCCCGCGGTCACCATGGTGGCCGCGTGAATCAGCGCACTGACGGGCGTCGGACCGGCCATGGCATCCGGTAACCAGGTTTGTAGTGGTAGCTGTGCGGATTTGCCGACTGCGCCACCAAGCAGTAACAGACAGGCGATTGTTAATGTCGGGCTTCCTTCAGGCCACTGACTAACTGCGGCGGCAGTCATGGGTGCAAAATCGAGAGTGCCCAGATGCGCGAACAACAGGAACATGCCTATTGCCATCGCCGTGTCGCCGACCCTGGTGACGATGAACGCTTTTCTTGCCGCGGCGCCATTGGCACTATCTTCGTGCCAGAACCCCACCAAAAGGTAGCTGCATAAACCCACGCCTTCCCAGCCGACAAACAACAGGAGCAGGTTGTCGGCCAGTACCAGTACCAGCATGGCGGATACAAACAGGTTCATGTAGCTGAAAAACCGGGAGTAATCCTTGTCGTCCAGCATAAAGAGTGACGAGTAGATGTGGATCAGCAGCCCCACACCGGTAATCACGGACAGCATGGTCAGCGTTAGTCCGTCTACGTAGAAGCTAACGAAGGGGCTGAAGCCACCAACATTGATCCACGTATATAACGTGGTGCTAAGTGGTTCTCGTAAGGTCATGAATTCGAGTGCCGTGAGCAAAACGAGCATAGCTGAACTCGCGACGCTGCCCACGCCCACCAGGGCAACC
>JABGVY010000583.1 GCA_018645845.1 Gammaproteobacteria bacterium
AAAAATGTTGTCTACCTGCAGCTAATGAGTGGGCTGGGTTCGGCTTTTGCACCTTTCATCAGCAGCTTGATTGTAGAAATGACCGATTCAACGGCGAGTGTCATGCAATTCTGCTTAGTTACATTGTTTATCGTGGCGATTTCCCTGGTCGTCTGTCACATGCTGCATAATAGGACTATCGGGCCGCAGGCGGCGGCGCTTACCTGATGGCGATCGGGTTAATAATCATTTGTACAGCGCCACGTACTTTTGCTTGTCCAAGTACGAACAGGAATTCATAGGCTTCGTCCCTGATCAGTGGCCCGGTGTTCATGGCTTCGAAAATATAGATACCATTTTCCTTCAGGTAAATCACATGACCGTGATAAGGCCGTTCCGCTACCTGTGAAGGAATGACGTCCAGTCCCCAGGTGTCAGCGCCGACAGCCACCACCTTCTTGCTGGCGATATAAGCGGCAACTTCTTCCGATTGTCCAGGCTCAGCTGTTGCCCAGGCGATGGGGTCAGATTCAAGCATCGCATCAGTCCACCCCGTGTGGAACAAGACCACATCACCTTCCCTGATCGGCGTCCCCTGGCTTTTTTCGACTGCTTTGACATCTTCAACTGAAAAGTACTGACCTGCTTTTAGGTAGTCGACGCCGTAGTGGGCAGCGATATCCAGCACGATGCCCCGGGTCACGATTGGGGGTACATTCTCAATGCCAAGTTTGGTTAAACCACCGATCCCAGAAAAATCTTTGGCGTTGTTACAGTTGTAGTAGACGCCGTTTTCCCCAAGGTGACCAAGGCCGTCAATTTGCGAGCCGATACCTAGCCAACCACTGAAAATATCGTCGTTGTAAGTCATGTTGTGGAAGGGCCGTGCGCCTTCCTGCTGATTTGGTTGTACTACGGTCAGTGATAAGCTGCGGGGTGGGAAAGCCGGTGTATCGGCGTCAATGGTCAGACCCAGTGAATATGTTTTCCCTGTTTTGATTAGTTTGGCGGCCGCAAGCACCGACATTTCGGTGATTCTGTTGGCCGCTCCAATCTGGTCGTCGGCGCCCCATTGCGAGATTTTGCAGTGCGAATCAGCCAAAGCATAAAGCGGCAGCAGTAGCACAATGATGAGTGTCTTCATAATGTTGTTCCTTAATTAAATTTAACCTTGCTCAACAAGGCGATAGACATTGAGCTCAATCCAGCCGCCCGACACCCGGTGCTCGTGCATTCCGGTTCGGGGATGCAAGCAGCAGTTAGGACCATGGCGTCCGTTCGGATGGTCTGGAGTGCTAGAAGATCACCGGGCGCTAGAGCGCTGTGCCTCCATCGACTGGCATTATCGCGCCGGTGATGCCGGCACCCATATCCGAGCACAGAAATAGTGACAGGCCTGCGACTTCCTCCACCGTGTTAAGTCTCTTGATCGCAGCATCCTGGGCGTAATTTTCTTTGAACTGCTGATAGGTGATGCCCGCTGATTCTGCCACTGCGGGGCCGGCCTCTTTCATTAGGTCGGTCTCAATAGCCCCCGGGCTAATGGCATTACTGGTAATACCCTTGACGCCATTTTCCAGCGCGACCGCTTTGGTGAATCCATTTAAGGCATGTTTAAACGTAATATAATGAGAGGCGTTTTCTTTGTTAGCCTGTTTTCCTTCGACGGAAGAGATGTTGATGATGCGACCCCAACCACGAGGTTCCATATCCTGGAGAGCGGCCCTGGTGGCCCAGAATGCTGAATGTAATATCCACGATGCGGCTTCCTGCCACGCTTCGTTACTGAGTTCGGAAACCGGTGCAAAACCGCCGGATCCACCCGCATTGTTAACAAGAATATCGATCTTCCCGAATTGCTCGATCGTTTTCCCGACGAACATCTCTACGTCTTTTTGTTGGGTAACATCGCCGGCTACAAAAATAGCATTGTCACCTGCGGCCATTTCCTCCAGCGCCTGCTGGCCTTTTGCCGGATTCCTCCCGTTAATGGCAATGCGGGCTCCTGCCGATAGCAGAATCTCTGCGATGCCCCGGCCGATTCCACGGGTACCACCTGTGATAGCTGCAACTTTGCCTGTTAGATCGACCGTATCTGTCATTGGTTCACCTGCCTTGAATAAGCGCTTACTGTCTCATCTTGAATGAAAAAAATCATGCACTTTGATGTTAATCTACGTTTGGCTTTGCCGTTTGATGACAACTACAGAGTAAATAGGGTGCTACATGACTGACGAGATTCAGGAATTGCTTGATCGGAATAAATCCTGGGCTCAAAAGATCGAGCAGGAAGACCCCGGGTTTTTTGCGCGCCTAACCAAGCAACAAAAACCCAGGTTTTTATGGATCGGTTGTTCTGACAGCCGTGTGCCAGCTAACCAGATTACTGGCCTCATGCCAGGTGAAGTATTTGTTCACCGTAATGTAGCCAACGTGGTACTGCAGACTGATTTGAATTGCATGTCAGTCGTCGAGTTTGCTATCAGGCAGATAAAGGTCAGACACGTCATTATTTGCGGGCATTATGGTTGTGCAGGTGTGGCAGCTGCCTTAGAAGGCTCGACCGAGGGTATTGTTGACCACTGGCTCAGTGGCATTCGCAGTTTGTCTTCCCTTCACAAGGATGAGCTGGAATCTCTGGCGCCTGAAGCAGCAAAATCGAGGCTTTGCGAACTCAATGTATTTGATCAGGTTCGGTCGCTCTGCGGTACGGGCGCTATTAATGATGCCTGGAGTCGAGGGCAGCAGGTTGATGTTCATGGGTGGGTCTATGGCCTGGAAGATGGGCTTATACGTGATCTTGGTGTCCGGATTACCGGTCCGGAAGACCTTGATCAAATGGGTAACGTCTGACCCTTGATATAGCCTTGCAGCCCAGAAGATCTGGGCTGATAGAGCGGTTGACCCAGAATTACAGTAGAAAATTCCTTTTTTGTCGTTGTTGCAGGACTGTTGATTCGTATACCAATCAGTACAATGCAGACTGCTTAATGACCCTGAGAAGATAGATGAGCCACTATGATGTAATAATTGTGGGTGCGGGAATTTCCGGTATCAGCGCTGCAGTTCATATTCAAAAGACCTGCCCAGGAAAATCATTCACGATCCTGGAAGCCCGTGAAACGATTGGCGGCACCTGGGACTTGTTTCGGTATCCTGGCGTCCGGTCTGATAGCGACATGCACACGCTCGGGTTTAGTTTTAAACCCTGGACAGAAGCAAAATCGATAGCAGATGGCCCCTCAATTCTTAAATACGTCAATCAAACGACTGACGAGTATGGGCTCAGGGATTCCATCCAGTTTGGGAACAAAGTCAGGAAGGCCGAATGGTCAACCGAGCAAGCCAGATGGCAGTTGACAGTCGAAAAATCCATGGGTGAAACAGAAACCCTGACTTGCGGTTTCATTGCTATGTGCGGCGGTTACTATAATTACGAACAGCCGCATGACCCAGAGTTCACTAATATGGGAAGTTTCCAGGGCAAGATCGTTCATCCCCAATTCTGGCCGGAAGACATGGATTACAGTGGTAAAAGAGTGGTCGTGATTGGAAGCGGTGCGACGGCCATGACGTTGGTGCCTTCCATGGCTGAAAAGGGAGCGCAGGTGACAATGGT
>JABGVY010000364.1 GCA_018645845.1 Gammaproteobacteria bacterium
AGCCAGATCGCGAGATCAGGATTTGCCAGAGTATCGACAGCAATGCGGTTTCTCTCAAGGCCATTCTTGAACAAATGGATGGTTCGACCTTTCCGGTTCGCTCCGAGGATTTACCGTCAAAGATCACCACGGTGTACCAGGTTAATGAATACCTTGATGCGCAATCGTTTCAGACGACCACGAAACCGTTAAACCATCCAGGAGGCGGAAATGCCTACCGCATCGAAGAAGATGGAGTTTCAGTTGCCTACATCACCGACAATGAGTTGGACCCACTGGCTGCACCTCAGACAACGTATGCCGAGTGGGTGGATTTTTGTAAGGGTGTAGATCTGTTGATTCATGACGCTCAGTACACGGAAAAGGATCTGCCGGCCAAACACGGTTGGGGACATTCCCTAATATCGCAGGTTCGTCAACTCGCGGTCGATGCCCAGGTTAAGAATCTGGTGATGTATCACCATGATCCGGAGCGCACCGATTCAGAACTGGACGAGATCGCACTAGACTCAGCAAGGTTTTTTAAGTCCAGCAACAGTGTGATCGGGTCCTTTATAGCCTGTGAGGGGCTAGCGTTTGAACTCACTTCCAGAAAAGACTCCAGGGTCACGACCATCGACCTTCACGAATCCAACAGGTAACGCTATCAAAATCGTCTCATTTAATGTGAACAGCATCCGTGTGCGGCTTAATCAGCTAGAAGCTGTTATCAAAAAACATAACCCGGCTTTCATTGGTTTGCAGGAAACCAAGGTCACCGATGAAGACTTTCCTGTTGAGGAAATAAACGACCTGGGGTACGACGTCGCTTTCCATGGTCAGAAAACCCACTATGGGGTTGCCCTCCTCTACCGCCTTGACGCAACTGACATCCAAAAAGGATTCACCAGTGACGATGAGGATAGCCAGAAGCGGCTAATAAGAGGCTCGTTCACGACAAAAGACGGACGCCCCCTGTCGGTCATTAATGGCTATTTCCCCCAAGGGGAAAGCCGAAAGCACCCGACAAAGTTTCCTGCAAAAGTGAAATTCTATTCAGATCTGCAGGCTGACCTCGAAAAATCATATGACCCAGATGAACTGCTGTTTGTTATTGGGGACATGAACGTTGCGCCTGTCGACCAGGATATCGGGATTGGCCCGGACAATGCCAAGCGTTGGCTTCGGGATGGAAAAACCAGTTTCCTGCCGGAAGAGCGAGAATGGATTGAGCAGCTGAAGGGCTGGGGTTTACATGATGTCTACCGACATCACTATCCGGATGTCGATGACCTGTTCAGCTGGTTCGACTACCGTAGTCGGGGGTTCGAGCGCGAGCCCAAAAGAGGGCTGCGTATAGACCTGATTATGGCTTCAACAGGCGCGCTTGGATACTCAAAGGATTCCGGCATAGACTATGACATCAGGTCCATGGATAAGCCCTCGGATCATTGCCCGATCTGGGCAGAATTCGATATCGACCTATAAACGTCAGCTTTTCGGGTCCATCTTTACCCAGCGCAAATCAAAGGTAACGGGCACCATCAGATCTATTGATTGCAGGCCTGCGATCTTCCTTAGCGATTCCAAACCATCCGACAAAGCAAATTGTGAGGCATGGATAACCATCGGGCCAAGACTGGTAACTTCGTAACTATTGACTGAACTCCGGGTAACTTTAACCAACACTTTTTTCGATAAATTCGTTCCGTGAAGGTTAACGCCGAGGAGTATCGTGTCCGTCTTGCTGCTGCCCAGTTCAAGGCTGGTGAATTCACCTAGATCAAGGTTGGCGGTGACAGTCACGTTGGGATACTGCTCTACCTCAAACAGTATGGCCTGCATCCGCTCATTTCTGATAGGTATCCATGTTTCCACACTCGCCAGCGCAATGACTATGTTTGCGTCACCTGAATCTTCTATGGTGCCTGTAATCTGCGTAAAGCTGTGATTCTCAGCGATCAGGTCATTTTTCACTGAGGCGAAACCAACATAGGATCCTTTCGGGTCAACCACCCATCCTGCAAGCACATGGACCGAGGTCATCAAGCAGATAACGAGAAGTAATACATATTTCATCTATCAAATTCCTTTCAATTTTCCTGGGTTAGTTGCTGTGTCGATTTACTTCATCTCTGGTTTCCAGTGCGACTCCCCTGGATTTTTCGGCGAAGTCTTCGCCCGCGCCCGCATAAAGGATCGCGCGCGAAGAAGAAACCAGCATACCGCCGCCCTGCCCTGCACCCACCATTTCCTCTACATCAGCGCCCTGGGCGCCCACGCCGGGCAGTAAAAACGTCATATCGCCGCAAATTTCTCGAATCTGTCGGAGTTCTTCTGGTCTGGTCGCACCAACCACAAGCCCTACGTTGTTATTGGCGTTCCAGTGATCACGGGCTTGCGTGGCGACGTGTTCATAAAGCGTCTGACCACCTTCCAGCACAAGATTCTGCAGGTCACTGCCACCGGGGTTTGATGTTCTGCAAAGTATGAACACACCCCTGTCCGTATAGTCCAGGTAGGGATCCATCGAATCCTTACCTAGGTATGGATTCACGGTGGTCGCGTCTGCATCGAATCTTTCAAAGACTTCCCGGGCATACATCTCTGCGGTGCTGCCAACATCGCCACGCTTGGCATCAAGCAGCACCGGCACATGGTAACTTTTCGCGTATTCAATCGTGGCAAGTAACTCGTCTTCGACTGCTTCGCTGGCGTAATGAGCGATTTGTGGTTTATAGCAAGAAGCCAGGTCGAACGTGGCATCGATAATCGCTTTATTAAACTCAAATATTGGCTGCGAAGACTGTTTACAGACTTCAGGGATACGTCTGAGGTCCGGGTCCAGGCCAATACAGAGCCTTGACCCAACTGACTTCTGGCGCTCCAGCAAACGGTCAAAAAATGTCGTGGATGTCTCAATGGAGGTTGCGTTAATAGTTTCTTACCTTCTTAGTTCGGCGCCAGTTGTCCTGATGCCCTGATAAAATTGCATTGTTTAATTACATTGTTTAATTACATTGTTTAATTACATTATTTAGCGCACTTAAGAGTCACAGCGACTAGAGCACGAGTTGTGACAGCGTCACACAAGATCAGTGAAGCGACGCGCGTCCGCGCCAAGTATAGCTGAAGCATATGCTTTGATCGAGCAAAAAAGCCCATTAAGCCGTTGTTTTTAAAGGCTATTGGGTGTCTCCAAAGAGTCATTATGAAAATCACCACTGCTCGTATGACGTAAATAGTGCAACGCCCAGGAAACTACCATGCAAAAACCATCCAAGATTAGCGCCCTTTGCAACGAAAAGGACAGTGATGCGCAATAAAGTCAGCCTGCCCCTATGACGACTAGTGGTTTAACGCTACCAGGGTACCGCCGCACAGCCGAAAATGGACGGCGGAAAGGGAGAGCTATCTATCCTATATCCCTCGACACTCTTTGCGTATCCCTGGGTGCCTTTGTGAGGAGAAAGTCTGCGGTTTGCAGGTGTCGCCCATAAGAGGTAGGCTTTTGTTTTTTGTATACAAAAGTCATCAAGACTTAGTCATTGCTCGCGGCATTATATTAATCACAAAGGTAACCCGTATGTCTCATTCATCAAGAATCTTTCGACGCACGCCGCTTGCAGCGGCACTCAGTTTTGCATTGTTACCCTTGGTTTCCAGCCCTGTTAACGCTCAGTTAGAGGAAATCGTTGTTACGGCAACAAAACAGGCTGAGAACTTGCAGGATGTCCCGATTTCTGTGAACGCGCTTACTGGCGATTCA
>JABGVY010000266.1 GCA_018645845.1 Gammaproteobacteria bacterium
ATGGGCGATGCGCGCTCGCATGTGTTAAGAACGTGAACGAGAGATAGGGTCTTCTGATGGCTAGTTACAAAACCGCACCATCTCCATCGTCCCGGATGCCAGACGGCATCCCCTATATTATTGTCAATGATATAGCTGAACGATTTAGCTTCTATGGTATGAAGGCCATTCTCGTTGTCTTCATGACACAGTATCTGATGTCGACTGATGGGCAATTGGCAACCATGTCGAGAGCAGACGCCACGTCTTACTTCCACCTGTTTGTTTCAACGACGTATTTTTTACCCATTATTGGCGCTGTCATCGCGGACGCATACTGGGGCAAGTATCGAACCGTCATTCTACTGTCGGTGGTCTACTGTGCCGGGCATTTTGCCTTGTTCCTCGATGACACCAGAGCAGGATTGTTTCTCGGTCTAACGTTGATAGCCATTGGGTCAGGTGGCATTAAGCCGAGTGTTGCCTCTAATGTAGGTGATCAGTTTGGCCAGTCCAACGAACATTTATTGTCCAGAGCTTTCTCCTGGTACTACCTCGGCATCAATATAGGATCGTCTCTGTCTTCGCTGCTCATACCCTGGTTGCTCAAGGCATATGGGCCCGCTGTTGCCTTTGGCGTACCGGGTCTATTTATGCTCGCGGCAACGGTGACGTTTTGGATGGGACGCCATCATTTCGTGCACCTGCCGCCTGCCGGAAAGTCTTACCTAAAAGATGTCTTCGGCAGCGATGGCAAGCGCGTCGCGGGCCGGTTGCTGGTGATCTATGTGTTGGTTGCAGCTTTCTGGTCACTATTTGATCAAATGGGCAGCACCTGGGTTCTCCAGGCAATGCAGATGGATAGAACGATATTGGGATACGAATTGTTACCTGCTCAAATTCAAGCGATGAATCCGTTTTTGATCATCGTTTTAATTCCAATTTTTTCCTATTATGTTTATCCGCTGATGAATCGGTACTTTGACGTCACCTCCGGTCGCAAGATGTGTATGGGGATGTTTCTGGCGGCGTCGCCGTTTTTGGTCACTGCCTGGTGTGAATCGCAGATACAACTGGGCAATACGCCGCATATCAGTTGGCAACTGCTGGCATATTTTTTGATGACCCTGGCTGAAGTATTGTTAGTGGTTACCTGCATGGAATTTTCGTATACACAAGCGCCCAAGCGAATGAAGTCTTTAGTGATGGCCTTGTTCTACCTGTCCATTTCGGCGGGTAATTTGTTCACAGCATTGGTCAATCAAGTGATTCAAAACCCTGACGGCACAACAAAGCTCGTCGGCGCAAGCTATCACCTGTTCTTTGCCGGGTTCATGGGTATCGTCGCCTTGATCTTCGCCGTTTACATGCGGTTCTATCAGGAGCAACACATCATTCAGGAAGAATCAAAACCGTGATTCCCTCTTATCTTCTGGACGCGGATTTTTTTGGTGACTGGTATGAGGCAAGAAAACAGCAATTGAACACCAATTGAACACCAATTGACTGAAGACCTGGATCATTATTCTTCTGACGACGGATGTCACTTACCTGACTAAGGACCATTGGAAGGGTATCTCAAAGGATCGATTACCCGTCTGCGAATCAACTGATAAAGGTGAGTTACAGGTGAGTTAATATCGCGGAAACCACTCTGGGTAATAATTCTTTACCGCGACACCGGGAAGCCTTCGCTGAGACTCGCCGAATTAATGTTATCCAACGGATAAATAGGTCGTCGAACGTTTTCGAAGGTCAACTGGCTATAGTCCGAGGTGCATACCCCACATCCCGCGCATTCAATAATAGACTTCGCAATGGGCAAGAACACTGCCCGATAATGAATCCGGCTTTTCAACATGATGAAACGCTTTTTTAGCGGATCTATACCAAGGCTGGTAAAGCACCCCAGATCATACGGCTCTACATGCCTGCTGATGACGATAATTTCAACCCGGCCGGTATCCAAAACAACAGTGGTGCCCATATTCACACGACTACCCGTTGCCATTGGCCCCGTAATAGTGAAATTGCCGTCTGATATCAGGCGCACCGTACCTGTGACTGTCAGTGGCTCACTTTGTTGCTCCAGTGCGTCCATCTGGAATTTGGCGCCTATGGTAACTGTCACCTCTTGACCAACACCGACATCAACCATCTGCTGTACTGCAGCAGGATCGAATATGCCAAATGCCACGACGTCCTCCAACTCCTGAGCCAGTATTTCCCGCAACACCTCGGTGGTATCCATCGTGCCCCCAGATGCCGTGTTGTCGTAATGATCCAACAAAACAACCGGACCGGAACCCGGCGCATCGGCAGCAGCATTAGCTGAACCAACGGATTCATGGAGGGGCTTTATTTGATAAACAAATGATTCTCTTTCCTTCCACGCCATTTCGAGCAATTCGTCTCGAAGGGCAGCTGCTTCTTCCACATCATTATCAGTAACGACAACGACGCTCAGCCCTGCATTATGAATATCCGCGTGAGGAAAACCTGTGAACAGCGACACGGCCAGTGCACCGGATGCTTCCATTTCCATGACCCTTTCCTGAAGCGCCTTGTTTGGAAAATCATCGGTACCCTGACGCATTACATGCGGCAGCATTGGGCAGTTACCCCACACCATCCTGGGTGCTATCTCACCTTTCAAAGAACGAAGCAGTATTTGTGCGGCTCGCTCACCGGTTCCGTACATGTCGATATGAGGATAAGTATGATAACCAGCAATGACCGTTGCATTTGAAACCATGGCTGGATAGAGATTCGCATGCATATCGAGCCCAACACCGATGGGAACATCCGGGTAAGCTTCACGTAAGCGGACCAATAGTGAACCTTCACCATCCTCTCGGGTATCTGTGACCATTGCGCCGTGCAAATCGAGCAACAAACCATCACAACCCTCGGCCGCCTCAACAATACAATCTGTGATGTATTGGTAGGCAGTATCTGAAACACGACCCGACGGGGGAGCCGCTGCAGCAATCGGCGTGATGATCTCCACGCCAGCCTCCTCCGCTACGGCTATCATTCCTGCCATCGTAGAACCGCGACCCAATGTTGCCTGATACGCAGCCTGATCTCTGGGTGGCGATTCACCGCTACCGAATCGCTCCAGCTCCGTGGGTACGGGGGAAAAGGTATTGGTCTCGTGACTCATCATCGCGATCAGTAGTTTCACAATGTGCATTCCTTGTAATTATTCATCGTGTCCTCGTGTATTTCCTTCACCGCTTCGCTAACGTGTATTTACAAGCAACGCAGCCGTGGATGGTTGCAATCAATTATTACAGTCACGCGTGTGCCTCGGCGGGCCCTATGCGTCTTTTTTGGGTATTGGCACACTACACGATAGCTGATTTTACTACTTTTAGGTGATGTCCCATTACAGCACTCTCATTTTGCCGTTGGTCAATTACAGAGTCGACGCCGCCAATCTTGAGAACCTGCAGAGCTGATACTTCGGAGATTGTAAGCCCTCGTGTGATTGTTCCCTGCCAATTCAATGGCTATGATATTGGTTCCTGATTTAGGTATTCGCCATGCGGCTACTCTGGCTGTTATTCGCCCTGAGCGTTATTCAATTTGGTCATGCAGAAACAGATCATGTTGCTCGCCAAGACAATTTGGTCATTGTGCTTTCCTGGGATGGCATGCGCCATGACTACCCTGAGCGCGGCCACTATCCCGGGTTGCGACGGCTACAGAACGAGGGCATCCGTGCCGAGCGCCTGACGCCTGTTTATCTTTCAAACACATTTCCTGGCCATGTATCACTCGCGACTGGTGCCGCGCCTCATGTCCATGGCATTGTCGACAATGTCTTTTTCGATCGACAGAAGGGCCTCTATTCCTACAGCAACAATGCTGACTGGATAACAGCCGAGCCACTTTGGGTGACCGCGGAACGTCAAGGAGTCAAGGCTGCGGTTTATTTTTGGGTTGGCTCAGAAACGGACTGGCAAGGCACTGGCGCGAGTTACCGAATGGCACCCTTTGATGGCTTCCGAAGCGAATCAGAAAAAGTCGACCAAATAGTTGCCTGGATCGATCTACCCGAAGACCGGCGCCCCGGACTAATTATGTCTTACTGGAACGGCGCCGATACCACTGCGCACACGAAGGGGCCTGATCATGAAGACGTTGCAGAAGTAATTGCCGAACAAGACAAACAACTAGGTCGATTGTTAGCTGCCATTGACACACGCCAGCTATGGCAGCGGACAACACTAATCATTGTAAGCGATCACGGCATGACAGCAGTTACCGAGTCTGTTGAAATTCACAGCGTTCTGGAGGCCGCCAAACTTGATGTTCAAATCACCGGCGGCGGCGCTGCACAGCACGTGTTTCTGAAAAATATAGCCGACAGGCAAGCCGTTCGAGACATTCTGCATCTCCAACCCCAGGTAATGGTATTCGAAGGCAATGACATCCCAGCACCCCTGGCGGCACCAAATCGAACCGGGGATTTTGTCGTTACCACCAGGCCGCCTTACACGCTGAGTCGCGAAGACTCACTTTTGAGCAAGGCAATCGCCTGGATATCACCGCTGATGGGGTGGAGCAAAGGTGCGCATGGATACGACCCGGCGCTACCTGATATGGGTGGTATTTTTTTCGCATTGGGTAACGGTGTAGCCAAAGGGAGATCGTTACCTGATGTTCACCAGTTGGAAGTCGCGCCAACCGTGACACGGTTACTCGGTATCGAACCGCCGACTAGCGCAAGCCGCGCCGGAATTTTGCTGGAGTAAAGGAGCGAAAGTCTGGTCACTGGCTCGAATCAGGGGGAAAGAGGAAACAAACGACAGCTTAAGGAAAGGAAAACTTGCGACACCCTTCATTAGGTTACCAGCGTGTGTAGCGCCGGACCGGTATCTGAATTTTTGCTTTTGTTAACCCTGCATTAACACAGGGACATTACTTCCCCGCAGTGCAGCGCTCGGGTTTGATTCTACGGAGGAGGAAATTGATCTACAATCGGTTGCTCAATGTAGCAAGGTTTTAAATTATGTCCGGCGAAGGTCTTAGCACTCACCAGAAAGCGTTATCAATAAACCTGAACGATAAAATATACGGCACCATCGCAGAAATCGGCGCTGCACAGGAAGTAGCGCGGTGGTTTTTCCGGGTCGGCGCAGCAGCCGGCAGCATTGCTAAAACCATATCCGCCTAGGATATGCAGGTCAGTGATCAAATTTACGGCGAAGCCGGCCGTTATGTCAGCCGCGAACGTGTGACCTCAATGCTCAACAAAGAATACGAGTTGCTGCTTGATCGGCTCGATACCCTGCGCGGACAAGATACTCGATTCTTTGCTTTCTGCGACACGATAGCTGCGCGCAATTTTTCGGGTACCAATGAGTGTCAAGGTTGGGTGGGCCTGAAATTCCAGTCAAAAGTAGGCGGGGAACCCAACACCATCATTGCCCATATCAATATGTTAGATGACTCCAGCGTCGCCCAACAGGAAGCCGTTGGCATACTGGGAGTGAACTTGATCCATAGCGCATTTGCCAATGCAGATTCGCAGGCAGTGGATATCAGTAACCTGGTTGATAACCTGGGGCCTGGCAGAATGGAAGTTGATTTAGTTGATATTTCTGGCCCTGCTTTCGAGGCAACAGACTCTGTCGCCGCAGCTATGGTCATGGTGCAGAACGGCCTGGCGGATGCGGTATTGCTCGACACCCACGGCCAGCAGCAACCGCCGACAGAAATTATTAGAAAACGTCCGTCTATTATCAGGCGAACGACGATACGTTATTCTTCAGCCATTGACTCGGGAGTCTTCGCCGCTAGCACAGAAAAGCTGCTTGCCGAACTTCCTTCCGATGCAAAACCGCCGTTACATATCACAGAATTTAGCATCAATAATGTGCACGCCAGCGGTAACGTTGACACTGCTCGACAACTCGAACACCTGCGCAAAACTGTGAATGAAAATGAATGGGTGATGCTCACAAGACTGAGTCAAAGTTATAAGTTAAGCAGTTACATTCGTCGCTATTCTCAACAGCCTTTACGCTTTGTGATGGGCGTATCAACACTAACCATGCTGTTTTCCGAACAGTTCTATCAGGACTCGGACACCGGACTATTGGAGGCACTTGGCAAGTTGTTTACCAACGATGTAAAGATTGCAGTGCAATCCATGACGCTTGAGAGTTTTCGCTCGCACGTGGATGCCGTCGGGATCGGTTCTGATTGGTTTGATCTGCCTGCCGGAGTAGAGATTGTCTCTGTTGATAAACTGACGTTTCACGGTTCGATTAACCGTTTGTTTCAATACGTTCTTGAGTCGGAGTGTATTGAGGCGTTGGCGTATAACGATTAGAGACAGGATCTACCTCAATAATTAATATTGGGCTCACCCGAGGGATAGTAGTGGCCGGCCAGAACCATCCCGGAATCCTCGGTACATTCCAGAGAGTGCTCCTGCTCAGCGGGCAGGAAAATAATATCGCCAGTTTCCACGGGTGCTCGTCGAGTCTCGGTCCACATCACGCCGCGAGCGCTAAGAATTATAATCGCTTCCTCATATAGATAACGATGAGGCGCCGCCTTGGATTTAGGCACCTCGCCAATAAACTGGGATACCTCAGCACTGCCGGTATCTTCGCCGATTAACACCTGGTAGAACCTATCTGCCATGCTATTGCGCTTGCTATCGTCGCAGCTAAACGCCCGCTCGGGATAGTCCTCTGAAAAATTGTCTAACGGCGCCGTCAAAATCTCAGCTTCTGAATGGCCAGGACACACCGTGACGAGGAACGACAGCTGCTCGCCTGCATTGCAGCTCACCTCGAAGGACTCGTCTGCTCGAATATGCACCCCAGACTGTGGTTCGATCCCAAAGGGCCTGCCGGATATCCTGACCTCGCCACGGCCGGACATACCAAATAGAACAACGTCTGAGCCCGGGTAACGGCGAGGTTCGCTGCTGCCGCCAGACATCCGCGCGTAGTACTGGGCAAGGTGTTTAGCATTGTTATCGCCGGTAATAAGGGGCGCCACCTGCAGGCCCCCTTCTGGCACCCAATTCAGGCTGGAAGGCTTCTGTACGTAGCAATCACCATCCAGCATCGCTCGGCCAGATGGATCGAATGTCACTTCCTCGGTAAGCAACAGCAACTCTTCCACCGGGCGATCATCGCCAGCATATTCTTCGGTCAGATCGTTGTGGCTGCCATCGCACAAGGGCTGCCCCCGACTGTGCTTGCATCCGCAAAACAAGAGCGTACGCGCCTCGGTTGCCTGGAAACGCAACGGTTTAAAATCGGTGCCTACATGTGACTTGTCACAGAAGGGCTGCGACTGGCTCAGGCCACAACTGCACCACAAGTACGTCTCGCCCTCCTCCACATCAATGCGGTAAGGTTTGTATTGGGCTACTATGGGCTGATCCACGCGATTGACTCGTTATCTGCAATGAGAACAAGAATTCTACAATGCTCCGACAACAGTTCACCACAAATTTTGTCGCAGTGCCGATCATTGCCGGTGCCATCATTGGCCTTGTTAATATCTGGCGGTCCTCCTACGTGAAGGGCTTCTACGGCGGAACACAGTATGCATGTTGGCAATCATTAGCATGACATTTATTTAGGGACTTACCTATGAGGAAACCTGCTGCTCGATTTCTTTGCGCTATGTTTTTTGCCACTGTGGCCACTTCCCAGGCCGCAACGCCGGATACCGGGCTGTATTTTATTGTGCTGGTTAAATCGTCCAACTATTCACAGGATCGCGATGGTGAACTCACCCGACTGAACTACCATTTCTTTTCCGAAGTGTTTCCGCACAACCCCGACACATCGGTAACGGGCAGCCTCAGACGCGATGGTGACAGTTCCTCAGCAATGGTTTATGAAAAGCGCAAGAGCAATCACTATATTGAGGGCGGCCACTTCGATACCGTAGAAGAAGCCGACAAAAAACATCCCAATGGTCTTTACCGGCTGTCGGTCAAAACCGATAAAGTACACATCGTAAATCAGCAGCTGAACCTGGCCGGTGACAGCGGCGCAACCGAAATTCCCGAACCGATCACGATCCACTTATCCCAGGGAGGCAATGCCGTCGCCCCCGATAAACTTGACCCGGACCAGACTCTCACCGTCAGTTGGAGCGAATACTCTAACGGGCGCGACGACCCCCGCGGCATTGTTGACGACATGATTTTTGTCGTCATGCAGGATTGCACCGGGGCGCGTATCGTACATACTGGATTGCCGTTCAAGGGCTCCTACATGACCTGGAAATCACAAGAAGTCACCGTGGATGCCAGCAAACTGAAACCCGGGCATCCCTATTCGATTTTTGTGGAATTCCCGCACGTAGTGGACAGTCGCATGGCCGAGGGAGTCCCCATATTCAGTTCCTATGCCACCGCCACTTACCTCGACCTTGTCACCGAGGGAGAAGCACAAAGTAATGAGTGCCTTGATTCCATGCCACCAATGGACACCGGGCAAACCGACCGATAAGAGCAAACACCATGGTATTTTTCAAAAGATTGATCACCTTAACGGGGGTGCTGTTATTCGCCGCGACACCTTCGCTGGCAGAGGAAAAATTGCCACCCTTTTCCATTAAAGAAAACATAGTAATGCTGTACTACAAAGATCTGTCTGCTGTGGCGCCTTTTTACGAGGATACCTTGGGCCTGAAAAAAACCTTCAATCAGGACTGGTCAAAAATATATCAGCTCACTCCTACTTCCTTCGTTGGCTTGATCCAGGAAAGCGAAGGCAGCTTCCACAAAGCGCAACCTGACAACGCCGTAATGTTGAGCATTGTCACAGAGGAAGTGGACGCCTGGTACGCGCGTTTTAAAGCCGACAAGCGCACCATCTTCGTCAAGCACATCTACAACAACGAACACGCACCGATCCGCGCCTTTCTGGTGAAAGATCCTGGCGGTTATACCGTGGAAGTGTTTCAGTGGTTGCAGGGAAGTGAGTAGCGTGATTGCGTCGCGCGCACGAGGAATTTCAGCAACCTGTCTTTGAGGATTCTGCTGGCGCCCAGGGCCAGCCCAAACATTTTGGTCATCAAAAGCTGCGGTGCTGATACCTGTGAACGCATTGGGTTTGGCGTTATCAGCTGCACCGCAGCAATCCACCAGACGAAATCGCCGCTACCGGTGAAATTTCATGATTGAACTCATTAGCAATGGTGCTTTGCTGACTACATCTGGATCACGCCGAACAACGTATTTCAAATCACGATACTGTAAGCTTGACTCAGCGGCGCGACTAACTAGTATCGACTACCTCGAGCCGTTTCATTCAATTGGGGTATGTTTTCTCCGCGGGCCGCGTTCGCAGCAAATCAAACTCTTTTCTCGCCTCTAACAGTTCACGCTTAAATCTAACAACAGTCTCCGGTTCACGCTCAGCCACACTGTAAGACTCGCCGTTGAGTGCTCTGGCATCAAACAACAAATCATAAGAGGACTCAAATCCTGGCAATTGATCGAATTTTTCAAAAGCACCTATGCTGGTGGTGTAATAAGCGTGCGTCATAAATTTCCATGCTGCATCTCGCAGACCAACAACCGCCTCATTATTAAAGTAGTAAAAATAGCGATTCTCAACGTTACTGCGCCCCACAAGAGCCGGAAGAAGACTTTGGCCATCAATGATTTCTGCGCGGGGTTTGCGATCAACCACCTCTGCTATGGTGGGTAATATGTCGATGTTTATCGCTAGCGTATCCAGCGAACGTCCACCCGTGATTACCGCTGGCCAGCTTACAATGAATGGCACGCGGTACCCCCCCTCCCACGCGTTGCCTTTGCCGCCCTTGAGCCCAGCGGTACTACCTTCAAAAAAAGGACCGTTGTCACTGGTAAAAATAATCAGGGTGTTTTCGAGTAGATTATTTCGGCGCAGTTCATCGACTATCTCACCCGTGCTCCAGTCGATCTCCTGAACAACATCGCCGTACATGCCCGCCCGAGATTTACCGGCAAATGCTGAGGATGCATAGAGTGGAATATGCGGAAAAGTATGAGCGACATACAACAGGAAAGGCGCGTCGGCCGAGTCCGCGATAAAACTTGTGGCCGCTTCGGTATAGCGTCGAGTTAGCGAGCGCTGGTCAACAGGGTGTTCGATGATCTCCTCACCCTCATACAGCGCAAAATCGGGCATATCGTTGCTGTGGGGTACACCAAGAAAATAATCAAATCCGTGGTGCATCGGTGAACTTCCCGGGAATGAACCCAAATGCCACTTGCCAACCATGCCGGCTTGGTACCCCGCGCCCTTCACCAGTTCCGCCATTGTTTGTTCACTTGCTGGCAGGCTCCGCCGGTCACCGGCTTGTACAACTTTCCAGGCAAGCCCGGAGCGTATGGCGTAACGCCCCGTTAGCAACCCGGCACGGGAGGGCGTACATACATTAGCGCTCGCATAACCGTTGGTTAGCAATACCCCTCGCTGGGCGATCGCATCGATATGTGGCGTATCTATCTGGGTATTACCGTAAGCACCGATATCACCGTAGCCCATATCGTCCGTCAGAATAACGATGATATTCGGTAAGACACTATTTCCAGAGCTGGCAACAGCGCCCGGAGCCTCCAGCAGCAATAACAGAATCAATATTCCCGCAGGCTCAAATGTTCTTGCGAGATTCATCGAAACTCCCTGCGGCTACTAACAGCGAAATATGCCTTCGCCGGTTACGTACAAAAGGTAAAAAAAACCCGGCAGAAGCCGGGTTTTAGCGTTGGATTCCAGATACTTTTTAGAATTTGTAGCTAACGCTTCCGCCAATAGCACGGGGGTGCGGGCGAAGGCGCATGCCAGATACACCGAAGTTCTCCTGGGTGCCTGTGTAATAATCCTCTTCAGACAAGTTTTGGATATAGGCCACTAAACGCCAATTCTCTATGTCAAAACCAGCGCGCAAGTTCCACACGTCGTAGTCTGGCGTCTTAAAGGGGAAGTCTCCAAACTGCGCCACACTGTCTCGTGCAGGACCGCCGTTAGGTGAAGGCCCGTCAGTCTGCCGGTAAGTCAAACCCTCTATATCGGAAAACTGCCCATCACGGTGGATGAATTCCAGTTGCACCCACCCTTCGCCATTGCTAATCGGAAACCGGTACTCGCCGCTAATATTGAACACTAGCTCTGGGGCTTTCGGAATTTCCAGTCCTCCGAGATCAACAACGAAACCACCGGTTATTTCAGCCTGTGTATCGCTGGTGATTTCAGTGTCGATGTAACCAAGGCCGGAAGCAATGGTCAAACGATCGGTTAGTGCTGCGGTCAGCTCGATTTCCAGACCCACGGCCTCGGCATCTTCTACATTAATCGCCTGCTCAAAGTTTGATGACAAATCACCGGGCGTCAGGAAGCGAAATGATTCCATCTGCAGATCACTCCACTCAAGGTAGAAAAGAGAGCCATTCAAACGAACAGTGTTGTTCATGAACTGACTTTTGAAACCCACTTCATAGTTCCACAAAGTTTCTTCGTCAAAGGGAACGTTAAAGGCCGGTGCTCCATCTTCATTCGTTTGGTTACCCACCGAGATGCCACCAGCTTTATAGCCCTTGGAGATAGTGCCGTAGATGCTGACATCATCGCTCACAAGGTAACGAGCAACAAAGCGTGGCGAGATGTCAGAGAAATCATCACTTGCTCTGGAAACAGGTCGCGCGAAATTGTCAAAACTTTGGAAAAAATCAAATCCAGGGCCACCCGGGAAACCCGGGGATCCCGGGAAGCAACAGGTTGGGCCAATACCGAAGCCCGCTACCTGGTTACTAACGTCGTCCTGTGTATAACGGGCACCTACAATCACGTCCAATTTTTCAGAGGCATGCCAGGTATAGTCAGCGAAGATGGCGAGACTCTCAACCTCAAACTTCTTACTGTTGAGTGCCAGCCCCAATCCGTCAGGGAAAGGCGGCAACCAACCGACACCACCCACAGATGCCGTCGCTTGGCTTGACGTGCCTACTTTATTCTCCTGCTTTTGCTCATCTTCGGCGTACAGAATTCCTGCAATAAAGCCGTAGTTCTCTTCTTCTATCTCCAAACGCAGCTCGGTACTCCAGGAGAAGCCCTCGTAGGCGTTGACCCTGAGCAAGGTATCTGCGCCACCAGCCAGGTCATTATCGAAGTTTCGATCCAAGGTAGCATCAATAAACCCGGTAATAGACTTAATGGTCATGGTGCTATTGATGTCGTGTGAAATATTCAAAATACCGACGGTGGTTTCGTTATCTGTGAACTCATTGAGATCGTGGCTCAGCCTGTTTTGGTTGCGGGGGTAAAAACCCGTACCGGGATCGAGCGCCTGAGATAAACCAAAGCTATCAATTGAGTCAAGATCCAACACACCAGACGGCACGTTTTCGTCAGTGCCCTGCTCCTCATCAGTGTAATGGAAGGAAGCCAGTACTGTAGTATCTTCCGACAAATCCCAA
>JABGVY010000334.1 GCA_018645845.1 Gammaproteobacteria bacterium
CCGACCATGCCCGCTGACCTGAAACAAACCTTTACCCTTCGCGACCTGCTTCGACATGACAGGTCAGATACCCGTTGGCCGACGCCTGAATTTAGAGACGAACTGACGGATTTTTATAAAGCATGCCTCGATGGTGCCCATCGCATCCAACGCGTGTTCTCGAAGGCGCTCGGCATGGAAAAGGATTTTTTTGTGCAATATCACCAGGGCGAAAATGTCAGCCTTCGATTACTCTACTACCCGTCTTCCGGTGTTGACGATATTGCGGTCGGTCAGCTTGGCGCTGGCGCTCACACCGATTACGGCATGATTACGCTGTTGTTCCAGAAAGATATCGGTGGGCTCGAGGTGCGGGGCGCAGACGGTGTCTGGCATCCGGTTACACCCGAAAACGAGGCTATTGTGATCAATACAGGAGACCTGATGGAGCGCTGGACCAATGGAAAATATCGCTCTACCCCGCATCGTGTACAACCAAAATTAGGTGATGTTGATCGATATAGTATCGCTGTATTTGTTGACCCGGATACTGAAACGCCCGTAAAGGTACTTAATAGTTGTTTGAAACCTGGAGAGGAACCAGGATATCCAGAGATAACGGCGGGAGAACACATCCAGGGAAAGATCAGGGCCAGCCATGGGTAACAGCAAAATGACGTTGGAGTAATTATTATTGTTTCTAGTGCCTGGTGCGGCTGAAGTCCCTTTTAAAATTCAGGCTGGGCGCTACAGGTCACTAATAATTTTTGCTTTGCTGTCTTTTTTCGCTTTCTTTTGCGCTTTCTTCTCTTTTCGCGACAGCAGCGCCTTCTTTTTGGTTTCCTTATTGGTTTTTTGTTCCCTGCCCATTGGATTCCCCTCAAATGTCCGCAGAGCTTGTTCCTCAGGAAAGAGATTAGCAACAGGTTTATGGCCATCGAATGCTAGTCTGGCGGCCATCTGCAGGTGTTAATTGTTCCCGATAAAACGTGACCCATCCGACAGTGGCGTGCTTCGTTACCGTCTTTATCGAGGGCTCATTAACGGTAAGCCGCAGTGACCTTCTTAAGAAAATCATCAAGCATCGCGTTTGAATCTACGGACAGACAGACTTGATGGTTCCCGGCTGGGTCGGGCACGAAGAGCGTCCTGCCACGTTGCTCTCCAGCCAGGATACAGCTGAGCCGGCCGAGCTCTCTGCCAAACAGGTCGGGGTTGTGTGCGTAGGCAATGGCTGAGGAATCGTGGACAGGAAACTCGTCCCAGTTCTGATTGGTTTTGTAGAAACTTGCATACACACTGTTGATAGATAGCAAAAGGCTTTGCAGCGGTGATAGGTCTGGCATTAACGAATTCACGAAAGCCTGTGACATTCGTGTCTGCAGAGTGACATCAAGTCCTACCATGACCAGAGGAATGTTCGAATTAAAGACTATAGACGCTGCTTCAGGATCGCCAATGATATTGGCTTCTGCCCAGGTGTTGACGTTTCCTTCACAAGTTGCGGCGCCTCCCATGAAGATGATTTCTTTTACGCGATTAGCAAACGTGGGGTCTTTGTTTAGCGCCATTGCGATGTTAGTCATTCTGCCTACAGCAATGATGGTAATCTCGCCTGGGTTGGCGTTGGATGATTCGAGTAAAAAGGTACAGGCGTCCTGATCTTCTGCTGATTTGTCTGCAACTGTTACTTCTATATCTGCCAGGCCGTTTAGGCCATGAACAAAGTCGGGGTAGTCTTCGGGTTGTTTTCCCGTCATCCCACGATCGGCTCCGCGGTAGACTGGTGCAGTGATGCCAAACTGTTCACAAAGGAACAGTGCGTTATTGGTGCAGTTTTCAATGCTGGCGTTACCCAAAATGGTAGTAATACCTAATAGTTCCAGGTTGTCACAGGCATGCAGATAAAGAAGCGCCATGGCATCGTCTATGCCCGGGTCTGTGTCCAACACTACCTTCCGGGTCCCGCTCATGAAGGGCGAAGTGCTTCTGCATTGATTTCTGATAGCCGTTCGTGAAGGTAAGATTTTGCGGTGTATCTATCAGATAGCACCATCTCTGGGTAAGGATGGCAAAATACCGGTGCGGTTAGTCGAGCCTTGTTGATTGCATCACTTGTTGGATTGACGACTCGATGAGTCGTCGACGGTATGACTCCCTCCGTGAGTTCCTGAAGCATGTCCCCAATATTGATCACAATTGAGCCGGGTGGCGCCTCGACGGGTATCCAATTGTCAAAGCCTTTTGGCTTGATCTGCAAGCCAGATTCGCTGGCGGCGGGTAACATGGTGATAAGGTTAATATCTTCGTGAGCGCCGGCACGAATTGCATCAGGTGGCTCATTGCCGGTTAGGGGAGGATACCGAAGGATACGCAAAAGGGTTTGGTTGCGTGATAGATATTCTTCGAAAGGCTTGTCGATAGACTGCCAAAGGGTTGTTGGTGAATTGGCCTCAAGCCAGACCATCACATCCTTGCCAAGGCTAAACATGGCGTCATAATAACGTAGGGTCAGTTTTTCAACGGACCCGGGTAGCACACCACCAGGCCAGTAATGGAAGTATTCTTTAAGGTCCTGTGCTTCGTGTCCTTTTGCGGTTTCGGCAAAAAGAGGTGAGAAATAGCCTGCCTGAGATTCTGCATCTGTGACGTACTGACCCGGATTACCGTTACAAAAGAAATTGTCCCAGTCCACGTAAAGCGCATTGAGTTCCGAGACGGGTATTTTATGGTTTTTAACTACCGCAAAGCCCGATTCGATCAGGGATTCTGTTACAAGTCGTTGCGCGTCAACTGCGTTAAGGTCCACGATGTTGACATTCATGACTAGCGGTCTGCTGTTTTTGCGTTCATGGCTGAAATCGTCTTCCAGATTTCCGGTTTGTCAGCTGCAATTTCCTCGTCGCTTAAGCCCGATAGTTCGTGGGGAAACACCAACCATTGGTCTGTTTCGTGGACAAAAAAATCTGGAACGATATCGGTGGTGTTTCTGTCGGGCTTGTACCAGGGTGTGGCAATCTTAATCGTCTTGGGTAGATTGGCGCGGGACTTATCAGACAATTCATTCAAAATTGCGATAATGCTGCGACCAGAATCAAACACATCATCAACAATCAGCAGGTCATCGTCCGCGTTAACATTGTCGATAATGTAATTAAGACCGTGTACGCGAACTTCCTTATCCTGCTCTCCTATCGAGTAGTAGGATGATGTTCGAATGGCGATATGGTCTGTCTCGACGCCTCGATAATCGAGGTATTCCTGAACCGCGATACCAACGGGCGCGCCGCCGCGCCAGACGCCAACGATGAAATGGGGTTTGAAGCCGCTCTGAAAAATCTGGTCGGCCAGTTTAAAAGAATCGATGAGCAACTCATCGGCGGAAATGAAGCGTTTTTTCATGGGCCGCAGAGTAGCATTGCCGGACGCTATTTGTCATTGTTACGTGAATTATAAAACCAGCAGGGTGCAGCATTGCAGGATTTTCTTCAGCGCTATTTTCAATTAGATGATCACCGTACAAATGTGCGAACGGAACTCATCGCAGGAGTCACCACTTTTCTGTCTATGGCTTACATTACGGTGGTTAATCCCGCGATTTTGTCAGACGCGGGTATGGATTTTGGTGCTGTATTTGTCGCGACCTGTATCGCTGCCGCGGTAGGTTCACTTTTCATGGGGGTTTGGGCGAATTACCCAATCGCTCAGGCGCCGGGCATGGGTCAAAATGCCTTTTTTACCTATGGCATCGTGCTTGGATTAGGGCACACCTGGGAGGCCGCGCTGGGGGCTGTGTTTGTCTCCGGAATCATTTTTGTGATCTTGAGTGTATTGCCCGTTCGTGAATGGCTTATCAATGCTATCCCAAGGAACCTTAAACTTGGTATTTCCGCCGGTATCGGACTTTTTCTTGGTTTTATCGCGCTTAAGAATGCTGGCGTGGTGGTGGCTAACCCTGCAACACTGGTGACTTTTGGAGATATGGCGGCGCCCGGCGCTATTATTTGCCTGGCCGGGTTTGCTTTGATCGTCGCGTTGACGGCACGAGCTGTCACAGGCGCTGTCATTATCGGTATGCTGGTGGCGACTGTCCTTGGTTTGGCCGTTGGCGCAGCAGAATATCAAGGCATTGTTGCCGCGCCTCCATCGCTCTCGCCGGTGCTGTTTAAATTTGATCTGATGGCGGTTTTGGACGTTTCTATGGTCACTGTTGTGTTAACAATGTTGCTTGTGGATGTGTTTGATACAGCTGGGACTTTAGTAGGGGTTGCTAATCGGGCGGGTTTAACGGACTCTGATGGCAAACTGCCCAGGTTAGGTAGGGCGTTATTGTCTGATTCAACGGCAACGGTAGTCGGCGCCCTCGCAGGAACCTCTTCGACGACGTCTTATATAGAAAGTGCCGCGGGAGTGGAGTCGGGTGGTCGTACTGGACTGGTCGCAGTAACAGCGGCAGGGCTTTTTCTTCTTTGTTTGTTTCTTGCACCGCTTGCCCAAACGATCCCGGCATTTGCGACATCAGCCGCGCTATTGTTTGTGGCTTGCCTGATGTCAAAAAGCCTGGCTGAACTAGATTGGGAAGATCTGACCGAGAGTGCGCCTGCCATCGTCTGCGCCCTCGGTATGCCTTTATCGTTCTCGATTGCCGATGGAATCGGACTTGGCTTTATCACCTATGTTGCGATTAAATTGATGAGTGGTAGGGTTTCTGAATGTCCTGCCGCTGTAGTTGTAATTGGTGCAGTTTTTTTGGGTAAGTTTCTGTTTCTATAATCCGGCATGCAGGTTGGTTTCACCAGCTAGTAACCAGCTTTTTGAGGCTCTTGTTGCCGACGTGGTTGGCCAAGAACAGTCCGGGTGTGGTTTCGATGCACCGGTTCCTGGTCGAAGCCACACGCGATTAGCTGACTGCGGCTCTATAGTCTTCAAACAGCCTAAGGTGCGTATCAACTGAGGTAGCGCCCGCATTGTGTGTAGCAATAGCCATATGCGTCGCGCCAAGGTTCTGCCACTTGTTGTAGTGACTACTCCATCGTTCTGGTGTTCCGCCACCGGCCTGAGCCTGCGCCTGTATACCAAAACCTTCCCATGACAGGCCTGCCGCTTCTCGTTTTGTTTTCATTGTCTCAAGCATGGCTTTCGCCGCATCGTTGGGGCCAGCGAGAGGCATCCATCCGTCGCCAAGTCGCGCGCAACGATCGAGCAGAGCTGGGGCGCCGCCGCCAAACCAGACTGGAATAGGCTGGGTCGGTCTTGGGTTAATACCGGCGAGGGTTATCTTGTGGTACTCACCGTCAAACGAAAACGAATCCTCGCTCCACAGACGCCGCAATAACTCGACCTGTTCAGTTTGCCGCTTGCCTCTGGTGGCAAACTCTTCGTTCAGCGCTTCATATTCGATCGCATTCCAGCCTGTGCCAACCCCCATTCGAAATCGGTTGTTGGACAGTATTGCTAGCTGGGCAGCCTGCTTGGCCACGAGCGCTGTTTGTCTTTGCGGCAGGATCAGTACGGTTGTCACAAGTTCGATTTTGCTGGTTAGCGCGGCGATATAGGAAAAGGTCGTGAACGGTTCGTGAAACTCGGTATCTTTGTCGTAGGGTCCCTGAAATCCACCCGGCCGCTCCCTGTCTGCGCCAAGTACATGGTCGTATATCAGAATGTGATCTGCGCCAAGCGCTTCCGCGCCGGTGGCAAAAGCCTTCATGGCGCCTGGGTCGGTGCCGATTTCGTGGTGGGGCAAGACAATGCCTATTTTCATGTGAACTCCAGGTGTTGATTATGTGTTTGCGTAGGCCTGCAATTGATCGAGATAGTGTTGCCTGCGATCTTCCGGTAGCCACGCGATGTCGAAAGCATTTCGGGAGAGTTGCACCAGCTCATCTTTGCTGAAATCTCCCTCTTCTGTCAGGGCAATGAAATTTTCGTTCATGTAAGCGCGAAAATAGGCAGGGTCGTCTGAGTTTACGGTCGCCTTGATGCCTTTATCCAGCATTGTGCGGATTTCATTGCTGGTGAGCGATTGCACCACAAATCGATTTGACACAGGACAGACTGTAAGCCCAATACCGCGATCAGCAATGTCCTGGAGCAGGGATTCATCTTCAAGCGCATTGACGCCGTGATCAATCCTGTCAACTTCTATCAGGTCGAGGCATTCACGGATGTGATCGTGGGTGTTTTGTTGGTTAACATCACAGTGCATGGTGAGCTTGAAGCCTTCACCTCGGGCCTTGGCGAAAACCTCTGCAAATTTGGCCGGTGGGTTGTCTCTTTCATCCGAATCCAGGCCAACGCCGACAATCCAGTCTTTGAATGGCAAGCTTAGCTCAAGGTGTTCCATGGCGGATTCTGCGCTCATATCCCGCAGGAAACACATGATCAACTTTGATTCTACTCCCAGTTTGGCTTCTGCATCTATTTGTGCCCGATGGATACCGGAGATGACCGTTTCGAACTCCACGCCACGCGAGGTGTGGCCCTGTGGATCGAAGAAGGGCTCTACGTACACCACGTTGTTCTGTGCCGCTTTCTCGAAATATTGATAAGTGAGCTCGTAGAAGTCTTCTTCTTTGCGCAGAACATTCATCGCCGCATAGTAGATAGTCAGAAATGAGGGCAGGTCATGGAAATCATAGGCAGCCGTGACTGCTTCTGGCGTGGCATAGGCCAGTTCTATGTCGTTGCGTTTAGCCAGTGCAAAGATGTGTTCCGGTTCCAGGGTACCTTCAAGGTGGACGTGAAGTTCTGCCTTCGGCATACCTTCAATGAACGCTTTCATAAATGATCATCTTTTGAATTGAAGAAAGTCAAGATAACAAATACGGCAACGCTTGTGCATAGGGTTTTGCGGAAGGCGCAAGCTTTGTTACATTAAGTTATTCATTGCAGTAGGTTACATGACTCAGGATACGCTACAGCCGCAGTTACTTTATGAGCTTGATGACAAGCCCCCCGTTATGGGCGCTGCGTTCGTGGGCTTCCAACATCTGTTGGCGATTATCGGTGGCATTCTGACGGCACCTTTCCTGATTGCGCTTGGCATGGGATTGAACGCAGAAGACAGTGCTTATGTCATTAGTTCAGCTTTGGTCGTGTCAGGGTTTGCGACGCTGATTCAGATAAATCGCATGGGTATGCTGGGCACAGGGTTACTGAGCATTCAGGGAACCAGCTTTGCATTTATCGGCATTATGATCTTCGCCTATCAGAAACTGACGCTCAATATGACGTCCTTCGAGGCTCTCGGTGCTATTTTTGGTTCCTCCGCAGCCTGCGCGGCACTGATGCTGGTGCTGTCCCTGTTCATTCGTCAACTGAAAAATATCATCACGACCAATGTGGCAGGTGCAACGATCATCCTGATCGGCCTTTCACTGATTCAATCGACCCTGCAGAACCTTCTGGGTTCCTTTAACGCTGCCGGTGGGTTGGAGGGTTCTGGGATATCGCATCTTGCACTTGCGGCGGTGGTCTTTGCCGTTATCGTGGTTATCGCCAGCCTTCGCCAGGTCTGGCTTCGCTTAAGCAGCATCACGATCGGACTGGGCTTTGGTATTCTGGCAGCGCTTCAGATGGGTATTGCTGATTTTTCTGGCGTCACCAATGGCGATATTTTCTTTATCCCTGAGTTCGGGCGCTACCCATTGACCGTAGATCTTCAGGTGATGTTATTGATCATGCCGATTTTTCTGGTCTCTGCGATGGAGTCGATCGGGGACATCACAGCAACCAATAACCTGTCCGGGCTGCAAACAGGAACCCCGGACTATTGGCTGCGCATCCGGGGCGGGATTATGGGGACGGCTTTTAACTCGTTTATAGCAGCGCTATTTTGTACCTTTCCCAGCACGACCTTTAGCCAGAACAACGGCGTTATCAGGCTGACCGGGGTCTGCAGCAGGCACGTTGGTAACTATGTGGCCGGATTCCTCATCATCCTGGGTTGCCTGCCTGTTGTAACTGCAGTATTCCAGCGTATTCCTTCCGAGGTGATATTCGGTGCCACATTATTAATGTTTATGCTGGTCGCCCTTTCCGGGTACCGGGTTGTTGAGATGGCCCAGCCAAAATCCCGGGACTGGACCGTCGTGCTACTGGCGATTATTCTGGGATACGTGATTTCAGTGTTTATAGATCGGGTGCCTAATCTGTCGCCAGAGATCGTCATTTTATTCCAGTTCCCTGTCTCCACCGGGGCGCTGGTTGCATTGCTATTGGAGTTTGTTATTCCCTCTGGTGATGCAGATGCCAGTGATTAGCGATATCGGACCTGCGAGCGACCCAGACATCCGGTTTCAAGGAGACATATTCCAGAAATCTCGCCAGTGAGGCGGCCCGCCCAGGTTTGCCGATAACGCGGCAGTGCAACCCGACATTCATCATCCTGCCGCCTTCTTCATAAAGGGTGTCAAAACTGTCTTTAAGGTAGGTGTAGAACTGTTCGCCGGAGTTAAACCCCTGGGGAGCCGCAAACCGCATATCGTTATTATCCAGGGTGTAGGGGATGACCAGGTGATGACCCCCTTCATGTCTATGCCAGTAGGGTAGGTCATCAGCATAGGAATCGCTGTCATAAAGAAAGTGCTCATGTTCGAGGACCAGATTACGAGTGTTTGGACTATCGCGGCCGGTATACCAGCCAAGGGGCTTGCTACCGGTAAGCTGTTCGTGGATATCAATGGCTTTAACCATGTGTTCACGCTCTATCTCCTCAGGCACAAACTGATAGTCGATCCAGCGGTAGCCATGTGAAGCGATTTCCCAATTCGCTTCCAGCATTGCATTAACAACATCGGGGTTTCGTTCCATCGCCATGGCGATTCCATACACGGTGACAGGCAGCTTATAACGCTGAAACAAGCGATGCAGGCGCCAGAAACCAGCACGACTGCCATACTCGTACATTGATTCCATGCTCATGTGCCTGGCTTCATAGGCTTTGGCGCCAATGATTTCGGACAGGAAGGTCTCTGATGCCCTGTCACCGTGGAGAATTGAATTCTCGCCGCCCTCTTCGTAGTTGATGACGAAACTCAGGGCGAGTCGGGCTCCCCCGGGCCAGTTGGCCTCGGGTGGGGTTGCGCCATAGCCAATCATATCCCTGGGGTAATCGTTACTCATAAGACCTGTCCTGATTCTTGTGTGGGAATTCCAGCCCGATAATTGTACTAGCCCTTGTGGGGGGCGATCTAATATAATCTTGTTGTGACCCGCGTCTCTATCTCTGAGGTGCTATCGCCTGAATTGAGATGGCTAAATGAATATTAAGTTTCCTGTTGCATCCCTGGTGCTGCTTATTTTGCCGGGCATTGTATCGGCTGACTGGTTTGAAGATTTTAAGGCAGAGGCAACAAAAGAGCAGCTCCACCAGTTTCTCTATGAAATGCCCAAAGGCGGGGATCTTCATCAGCATCTCTCGGGATCCGGGTTCTCCGAATGGTGGTTTGAACTGGCCCTTTCGGCAGAAGCAGATGGGTACCACTATTACACCAAGGTAAAACTGAATAACTGCCGTGAGCATGGCTGGCAGGGCTTCAAGACGACACCATATCACCTGATGTTCCAGACGATTGTACAGAGCAGTTGGCAGGCGTTGCCGGAATGCGAGCGTAATGAATACCTGCCACTTTCCAAGCTAAGTAATGAACAGAAGACTGCGTGGATGAACGCTATTCGGCTGGATAAACCCCATGAAGGCAGGGAAGAATTCTTCGAAACCCACTGGCAGCGGCTTGGAGACCTAACGGCGAACCCGTACCTGCGGGGTGACCTGATTCAAAAGAATTTCCAGGCCTTCGCTGATGAAGGCCTTATTTATGTAGAGCCGCAGGTCTCGGCATTTGGTTACAAAATGCCTGATGGAAGCTTGATCCCGCCGGACGACGTCGCTGTAATA
>JABGVY010000360.1 GCA_018645845.1 Gammaproteobacteria bacterium
CTTCTATGTAGGAAACATCGAACAGTTTTTTACCTTCGAAACTGAATCGGGCCTTGAGATCATGCCTGAATGGATCGGTGGCCTCGGAGAGAGTTTTTAGCAGCCCCTTGACGTCTTTGATTTCCCCGGTCGCCAGAAAGTAGCTGCTGGTCTGCGTGTCACCGAGATGCTGGATTAATGCGCTGAGGTTATCCTCTGCACTCGACTTCCACCTGTTATAAAGGTGAAGACCCGACACCAGGCACATCTCTTTTTTCGCCGAGTCAAAGTTTGCCTGTGGCTCACCAAAAATAAACTGGGCAATTCGGCCGCGTTCAGCGCCCGTTTCCTTGCGTTTATCCTGGAAGTTTTTCCACGCTTTGTTAAGTGAATCTTCATACTGGACTTTGTCCGGATCCTGAAGCCAACCCAGGAAGGCGGCGCGGCGCTCACGATGGATACGTTGCGAGAGCTCTCCCTCGGGGATCTCCGCGTCAACCAAACGTCCATACTGGGTAACCGTTGTGCTCTGGATTCTTCGGCGCAGGCCCAGATACCTCAAATATCTAAAAGCCACACCAAACACATTTGGATATTCTGTGGGGGATGTTCGGAGCTTCAAAGTTGAACTGGCATGCACCGCCGCCATTGTCGGGCTCAGGTTGAAATAGCGGTTAATATTGCGATGGTAATGATCAAGCACCTCGGGATGCTCAGAAACAAACGTCTTGGTGCCCTCCTCAATAGAGGTAATACCTGAAACGATCGCATTTCGCAGATTTTCAATTTTCTCTATTTCGCCTGGATCGTAATCAACGATGCCGTCAATGTTCCCCTGCTTGAAAAGCTCATAGGAAGACACGCCAACAAATTTGGCGCATTCTTGCCACGACAGATTATATCGCCGAACGAGGTTAGCAAGGCTCTTGGGATGAATAGTGTTGAACACCCCAGTTCGCAAGGACAATAAGAGGTTGCTGGAGGCTAAGGGAATCGCACCACCGGAATATCCCTGACCAATTATGATACCGAGAGTCGGGACATCGACATTGCAAAGTTCGGCAATTAATCCCGATATCGCGTGCGCCTGGTTGTTTCCATTAGCCTCTTCATAGGGGTCTGCCCCAGGGGTATCCATAAACGTCACAATCGGCATTGAGCGAACACCAAATTCACTCGCTAGTTTCGCTGCCGCGTTATGGTGCTCAGGTCCCCAGACGCCTGTTGCATGAGCCCGGTTTTGTGTAATCAGGCCAATTCGACGGGGTGTGCCGTTGAAATCAAACTCGAGTTCAGCAGCATACATTGGCCCATTCTCGATTTCGTTGAATATGGGCACATCCAATGCTCTGACAATTTCCTTTGACCCTGGACGAGTTGACTCTTCGGTAGGGGCGACAGTTGCTTCGATATACGCATCCACCTCCATACTTCGAAGGTTGTCCAGCGCTTTCTCGATTTGTTGTTCTCTCAGCAAGCCCCGCATGACTGAAGCCGGTTCTTTACGGGGGAACAACGAGAAGTCCTTCGCCAGACTTTCGGCATTCAAATACAACTGATCAATGGAGGTGGGTTCTTGTCCCATACAGCAAATATTCCAAAAAAGACGGGAAATCCAGCTCAAAGCCGGATGGCTAGCCTACTTCAAAGCGCCAGTTCTTTCAACGAAATGACTGTTGAATTAACACCTAACGTTATGATTTCCGTCGATTTTTCGACTCTACCAGCCCTTCAGTCATGTCTCTGCCAGGGGAATTTTACCGATCTTTCCCTGCCATTCACGGGGTCCAGTGATATGGACGGACTCACCACGGCTATCTACCGCCACAGTCACCGGCATGTCTTCTACTTCAAACTCGTGAATAGCCTCCATACCGAGGTCTTCAAAAGCCACTACGCGTGCGCTGCGAATAGCCCTGGAAACGAGGAATGCTGCGCCGCCTACCGCCATCAAATAGACCGCTTCATGCTTTCTGATGGCATCGATTGCTATCGGGCCACGTTCTGCTTTACCGATCATCCCGAGGATGCCGGTATCCTCCAGCATCATTTCTGTAAAGCCGTCCATCCTGGTGGCTGTCGTTGGTCCCGCGGGCCCTACGACCTCTTCTCTAACAGGATCGACAGGTCCCACGTAATAAATAAACCGCCCTTTCAGGTCTACGCCATCTGGAAGGCCTTCGTCTCTAATTCTTTTGTGCGCTGCATCTCGTCCAGTTAGCATCTTGCCTGATAGCAGAACCGTTTCCCCTGGCTGCCATTCTTTCATTTCATCCTTTGTGACCGTATCGAGATTAACTCTTCTGGCACCGGGGCCAGCTTCCCAGGTGATCGAGGGCCAATCATCAATATTCGGCACCTCAAGCTCGGCTGGACCCGTACCATCGAGGGTAAAATGTGCATGCCTTGTGGCCGCACAGTTCGGAATCATCGCCACAGGCAAATTGGCAGCATGGGTTGGATAATCGAGGATCTTCACATCGAGCACAGTCGTCAGGCCACCCAGGCCTTGAGCACCGATGCCAAGAGAGTTCACCTTGTCGAAAATCTCCAGACGCAGTTCCTCCACCCGGTTGGCAGGCCCTTTCCTCTGCAGATCCTGGATATCAATAGGATCCATTAGCGATCGCTTGGCCAGCAACATGGCTTTCTCTGCCGTCCCGCCAATACCTATACCCAGCATTCCTGGCGGGCACCAGCCGGCGCCCATCGTAGGCACTGTTTTGATGACCCAATCGACGATACTGTCTGAGGGATTCAACATGGCAAACTTCGCTTTCGCCTCTGACCCACCACCTTTCGCTGCAACACGCACTTCAACCTTATCGCCGGGCACGATTTCTGTGTGAATGACCGCAGGTGTATTGTCTTTGGTGTTTGCTCTCTTTCCCGCTGGATCTGACAATACCGAAGCCCGCAACACATTTTCAGGCAAATTGTAGGCGCGCCTTACACCCTCGTTAATCATATCTTCCAACGAGAGATCTGACTGGAACCTGACATCCATCCCGACAGACAGGAACACATTGACGATTCCCGTGTCCTGGCAAATTGGCCGGTGACCTTCTGCACACATCCTTGAGTTGATCAGGATCTGCGCCATCGCATCGCGAGCAGATGCAGACTCTTCCCTTTCATAGGCTTCGGCAACACCCTTTATAAAATCCGGCGGGTGGTAGTAGGAAATGTACTGCAGGGAGTCCTGAACGCTTTGGATCAGGTCCTCTTGGGTTATGACCGTCATACGATTGCCCCTCTTATAAAAAAATCAGGCTAAGCTAGTCACCGTACATGTAACGAATCAGGGATTCGGCTACACAAACCGGCTTGTCACTACCTTCTACTTCTATCGTCACCTGACGTTTTACCTGGATGGTATTTGCGCCTTTGAGTTCCGCAGACATTAGCGTGTGCCGGGCCCGAACTTTCGAGTTAACAGGAACAGGCGCTGGGAATCGAACTTTATCCAGACCGTAGTTTACTCCCATAAAAACGCCTTCGAGGGCCTCTGGACGAAGCGGTGCGATGGATCCGCCTAAATGCACAATAAGCGACAGAGTCAGGAAACCGTGCGCAATCGTGACCTTGTATGGCGACAACTCCGCGGACTTTTCAGGGTCGATATGAATAAACTGGTGATCCAGGGTCGCGTCAGCAAACAGGTTGATCCTGTCCTGGTCGATTACTAACCATTCACCGACACCTTCCTCCTGGCCCACAATGCTCTCGTAGATTTCCAGAGCCTTAGCTGCTTTTTCTGACATGTTTTCTTCACCTTAATTATTGAAATGTGGTTATTAAAAAGTTGATACTGAAAAAAAACGCAGGATATCACATCCGTTTCAGAGGTTTCCTGATTACGCGAAACACATTAGCATGCACCTACCCAGTCGATACTAACTATGAACCCTGCCCCGAAGATCACTCTAACTATTGCTTCTGCCACCATCTTCTTCGGTTGTTGGCTGCTGTTGATTCCCGCCCGACAGGTACCAGCCTATCTTCCTCCTACCGTTTTCCCGGACCAGCGAAAAGAGCCTGTTTTCGAGGCCCATTGGGTCTCCAACAACGAAACCAACGAAGCGCACAGCGCCAGCATTGCCATCACCGACGGAAAACCGGTAGCGGTCTGGTACGGCGGCACCGAAGAGGGACACCGGGACGTCGCCATTTTCAGTTCAAGCTTCGATCGCAAATGGTCTTCCCCGCTGGTAATTGCTGACAGATATTCAACCGAACAGGCGTTGGGTAGGTATATCCGAAAAGTCGGCAACCCCAACCTCTATTCATGGCCGGACGGACGACTCGGCTTGTACTATGTCTCAGTATCGATTGGCGGTTGGGCCGCCAGTTCCATCAACTACATGGAATCAATCGATCAGGGCGTGCAATGGACCAGCCCAATCCGCCTGGTCACCTCGCCTTTCCTGAACATCAGCACACTGGTCCGCACAAAAGGGCTACCTTTGTCAGATGGAGGAGTGCAGCTGCCTGTTTACCATGAGTTTCTTGGTAAGTTTTCTGAAACCCTGACACTCTCGAGCGACCTCACGGTCATGGACAAGGTCCGGATCTCACGAGGGAAATATTCACTGCAACCAGCTATCACCAATCTGGATGAATCTTCAGCCATTGGCCTTTTGAGATATTCCGGAGACCCACCTGGCAGGGTATTGAGCGTATTTTCAGAGGACTCTGGCGCGCATTGGTCGACGCCGGTGAGGACAGAACTTCCTAATCCCGATTCGGCTGTTTCAATCATCAACCTTGAAAACGGCTATCTGCTCCTTGCCTTAAATGACCTTGAAGATGGGCGCCACCGGCTGAGTCTTGCCATGGGCTCAGCGGACGAGTGGACCATCGTGAAAGTGCTTGAGGAAGAAACCGCAACCAACCTTGATCACGAATATGAATACTCGTATCCCTCCATGAC
>JABGVY010000231.1 GCA_018645845.1 Gammaproteobacteria bacterium
TAGCGCCCGGTTTGGTGAAAATGCTGGCCACGCGCTGCTTGGGGCAGCGGATTATAAGTTAGTCCACCACTGTGCTAATGGAAGAAGTGTCTATAGCTTCTGCATGTGCCCGGGTGGGACAGTGGTTGCTGCGACCTCTGAAGAAGGTCATGTCGTGACGAACGGTATGTCGCAATACTCGCGAAATGAGCGCAATGCAAACTCGGCCATTGTTGTCGGTATTAATCCCGAGACCGATTACCCGGGACATGTGCTCGCGGGGGTAGATCTCCAACGAAAGCTCGAAAAACTCGCCTATGAATTGGGAGGCAGCGATTACAATGCCCCGGCGCAACTCGTCGGAGACTTCCTTGCTGATGAACCTTCCACCGCTCTGGCGTCAGCCCAACCTTCATACAAACCGGGCATTAAACTCGGTGACTTGTCTGAGGCGCTGCCTGAATTCGCCATTGACGCGATACGTGAGGCTATTCCGGCTTTTGATCAAAAAATTAAAGGTTTTGCGATGCCGGAGGCATTACTCACAGGCGTTGAGACGCGAACGTCTTCCCCCATTTGCATTAAGCGTGGTTCGGATTTCCAAAACCTGAGCATGAAGGGCTTATACCCAGCTGGTGAAGGGGCCGGTTATGCAGGAGGAATCCTTTCCGCAGGAATAGACGGCATTAAGGTGGCTGAAGCGCTTGCCGTATCGTTGCTCGGATCAAGCGACAGTAACGTGGTTTGATCACCTGAGTAAAAGGTGGAATTGGACAGCACGATCAACTCAGCCTAGGCTTCGTGACATGAAAGCTGAAACATTATTGCCTCTTGGTAAACTGGACCCTGGCCTTAGATCGCCAGATGACAGTCTTAACCTGAATGAAGTCGCTATTGATGCAGCGACCACCGAGTCCCTTGGCTATCAGACGTTACTGATGGAAGAAACAAAGGATGATCCTTTCCAGGTCTTGACGATGGCGGCACTCGCCACAGGTCGAGTTAACATTGGCACGTCCGTTGCTATAGCGTTCGCCCGCAGCCCTTTTGTGATTGCCCAGGCTGCCTGGACACTACAAAAAATATCCAATGGTCGGTTTGAGCTGGGATTGGGTTCCCAGGTGCGTGGCCACATTATGCGGCGATATGGAATGGACTGGCATGCCGCCGGACCCTGGATGCGTGATTACGTCATGGCGGTGCGCGCTATCTGGCACAGTTGGCAGACCCAGTCGAAGCTTGAGTTCGAGTCAGATCATTACCAACTGAATTTGACCGTACCCCTTTTTACACCTGAACCGATAGACCAGCCAAACATTCCGATTCATGTCGCTGCCGTCAACCCGTATATGTGCAGGGTCGCGACAGAGGTCGCAGATGGTCTTCGTCTCCATCCTGTTTGTTCACCACGTTACATTCGGGAAGTCGTAAACCCGGCAATAGCTGCGCGGAAAACCGGCTTTGAGATATGTTTGAAACCACTGATTGCTACCTCTCGAGATGAAGAAACTTTGTTACAGCGAAGAGAGATAGCAAGGCAGCGATTGGCCTTTTACTGCTCTACACCAGCATATGGTCGCGCATTCCACCTTTACGGCCTGGAAGACCTTTGCACCGAGCTTGCAGCTGCGAGTAAAAATCAGGCCTGGGATCAAATGGCGTTGATGATTGACGATGACGTGTTGGATGAATTTGTTGTCGTTGCCCTCTATGACGATCTCGCGGGCACGATAGCGCAGCGTTACGCTGGGCTGATCGACCGCATTGAGGTCAGCATTCCCATCGTTGATGAAGCTGATAGAGAATCGCTGGGCCAGATTGTTAAGGATATCAACGCAATTACGTAACCTGCCTGTGGGAATGCACTCGTTCCTATCTTTCTTATTCGCTGGTAGCTGCGCATCTATGCCTGGTCACATTCCGTTACATTAGTGCACATTGGCAGCAACCCTGCTTTACAAGCCCCCCCTACAATCTCCTCCCATAAACCAAACAGGTAAAAGGGTGAACAACATGTACAAGACTATCGTGGCTTTCTTACTCATCGCACTGACTACAGGTTGCTCTACTTATAACGGCACACAGTCTACTGCTGAAATGGAGTTTTGCTGGGAAAGAGGCATGAACTTCCAGTGGATTGAAGAGTTTGACGCAGGTTGTGTTGAGCCGACTGCCGATGCCACGCCAATGCGCATAGCTAAAATAAAGTGGTTAGAGGCGAATATGGGCACGCTGGCCGGCAAGGTTTCTCATGGCGTCACGAGAAACATCTAGGGCATGTGGTTGGTACATGTGGTTGGTAATAGATATTTTAAATCTGGAGAAATGAAATGAGTCAGCAAAATGCGGAAGCTCAAAATAACGTTGGCGTGAAGTACGCCAACGGCGAAGGAGTCCCCCAGGATCATCATAGAGCAGTGAAGTTGTTTCGGCAGGCTGCTAATCAGGGGTTAGCGGATGCTCAAAGTAATCTTGGCCTGATGTACACCAGTGGCGAAGGGGTTCCAGAAGACCGTAACGAAGCCATGAAGTTGTTTCGACAGGCCGCTAATCAGGGATTAGCAGATGCGCAAAATAACCTTGGCCTGATGCACACCATCGGCGAAGGGGTTCGCGAAGACCATAAAGAGGCCACGAAGTGGTTTCATCTGGCGGCTGATCAGGGGCATGCCGAAGCTCAATATAACCTTGGCGTGGCGTATGACAATGGTCTTGGGGTTCCCGAAGACCATAAAGAGACTCTAAAGTGGTATCGGCTGGCCGCTAATCAAGGTTATGCCGCTGCTCAATATAACCTAGGTGTAATGTATCGTAACGGCGAAGAGATTCCTGAAGACGATAAAGAAGCCGTGAAGTGGTTTCGTCTGGCAGCTGATCAGGGTTATGCCTCTGCTCAATATAATCTTGGGTCGAGGCGTGCCGAGAGCACCTGTGTTCCAGAGGACAACCAACTGGGCTACAGGTGGTCCAGCATTGTGAGGGAAAATGGTTTTAGCGTCGACAAGACAAGAGCGCTAATTACAAGTCGCGTGGCTCAAGCCGACACGCCAGAAGAACAACGATTGGCTAGCCAGGGTACCACCGCACCAACGCCAAAAGATGTCCAACAGTACATCTTCGTCCACGGGTATGCAGCAGCTGTCAAAAAATTCTCCGAAGTGGTGATAGAAAAAATACCGAACCGTAACCTTGCATACCTGTTTATTCTTGAAGAGCTGGATGGTGCCAGGCAGGGGAATGAATACGCAATGGGCTATGCAAAGAATAGCGGCATTAACCCGGCAGAATACATAGGTGCACTTGAAGCCTCTAATTCGGCAGTAGATAGCCCGAATGGACCACAGCAAACATTGTTGAGGCTGGCAATTGCCTTAATGGAAGACCGTGAACTGGCGGCCAAGTTTAAGTGCGATGTTGGTGATGCAGTCATGCAGCACTTTGAGGTTGGAGCATATGATCCTAGTTATAAATTGCGCGAGTTTCGGTTTGAGACTTATCAAGAAGCCGCTGTTTGGGCGCGGCGAAATCCGGGGAGTGTAGTTACCCGTAGTTCGGATGGTTCTTGTTATATCCCCAAATCAACATCGGACTTGGCTCAGGCGCAATAGGAAACAATGTCATTGGACTGGTAGAGATCTGAGTTCCTTCGGCATCAATTGTTTGGGTGGTGTTTGGAGTCTAGAAGTACTAGCTGATTGGTTAATGTTGGCAGCAAACTTGGCTGCATTAACCCATCAGCCCAACCCAACAGCAGTAATCCAGTGAATTTCCACAGTCCATATGCTTTTTATCAGTAGCGCCTTCAACTTCGTTTTCAATCTGTTACTTGCACCCTTTCCAGACGCAGAACTCTGTCCCGTAAAAGTCCCTTTAAGCCAACGCGCTAAACGAGCACCGTGAGATGAGCGTGGTGACCAGTTACGTATTTAGCCACTTGTAGATAGCGTCTAATTGCGTAGAATATTCCCTTCCAATCCATATCAGGTCTTCATATTCCCATGCTGGATCAAACGACTGTGAACACTATCATGACGCAGTTTAGGCGGGCTTACGGTAGCGCGGATGCCGCCGGGCTGAGAGCGATTCTTACCGAAGACTTCGAGTGGCATATGCACTACGGCGCCGCCGCTGATCAAACCCCTACCGGTCGAGTGCTTAGTGGGGTGGATGCCATGATGGAGGAGTTGCAGTGGCGCCGAAAATACTGGTCGAATATTGAGTACGACAATCTCGTCGAACGACCCGCAAATGATCTCGTGCTGCAAACGTTCACCACGAAAGGGTTAGATCAATCCGGCGCACCGTTTCACGTTAATGTTGTGGATCTGTATGCCGTGCGCGACGAAAAGATTTATCGCAAAGACACTTATTGGAAACAGATGTCATTTCGCTAAACGTTAGGCTATTGAAATTTTTCTTTGAGAACATGGTTTTGTATCGCTAATAGATAGCCTAGTAACGTTGACTCGTCGGTTTGTAATGCCGTCGATAACAAGGGACGGCACAAGACCCAACCCAACAACATGGCCGTTACCGCATAGGTCTGTGCACGTGCCGCCGCCATGGCCATATTATTGCGACGATCAATGCCGCGCCTCTCAATGAGCTGTTGGAGCAAGGCTCTCATGCCTTTCAGCTCAATGGACGGCAACGCCGAACCCGATAATTCTCGCGCAGCCCAACCACGAAGAAAAGACTCATGCTGCGTCATTCGTTGGCTACGCTTATACGATGGCACGCTCATCATATCCTCGACGTAGTGATCATGAAGTCTCAGAAAGGCCTGATCGAAGACCGCCTCTTTGGACCCAAAATAGTGATGAATCAAGCCATAGTTGACGTTCGCCAGTTTGGACAGTTCACGCCCGGAAACCCCGACATCAACGCGATCACAAAACAAGTGCATCGCTGCCCTGAGCAATGCGTGTTCGGCACCCTCGCGGCCTTCGGCCGGACCGAAGGGTGGTAGCTGTTCAGCTCCTGCCACAATAGACGTTTTTTGCAATCGGGGCGTTCTACCACGAATCAATGTATCAATCACTGCATGTACCTGTTGCTTCACCAGAGCCTTATTGGTGGGGGTTACCCCAAAGCCTTGATTGAGTGGCCGCTCGAATACTAATACACCGATTTGCATTGACCACCAGGCGGCGGCTAACCCCGCCCCTTTGAGCGACGATTGGCGGGGATGGCGCAGGGCAATGGCCTGCTGAAGGTGTTGCACTGGATGATCGCGCGCAAGATGGACGTCGACGTCATCCAGCATCAGATGGACGTGAGCCCGCCAGTAATCCGAATGACCTGCCATTGCCAGTGGCTCGGTCCAGGCTTGCATCAAGACGTCATCAACGCTGGTGTCACCCAAAAACCGTTCGGTTAATGCTTTATGCGCCTGCTCAAACAGCAGGGAAAGGGGCGTAAAGCATTGTCCAACGAAAGTGGGGTGCACACTCGCCTCTTTGGCCAGGAAGCGCGCGGAAATGGCAGACGGTGGCCGTTGTGCCAGCCAGTGACCGGCAGTGTCAACAAGACGCCCGCGGCCACTTAACGTGTCATTAGCGGTCGGGTTGGTATGGATGGATTTACTACAGACGGCATGCACCTGTGCGAGCGAGTGGTTGAATTATTGATTTAAGACTTGACGCCTACTATATATCTGGCCGAAGATACCGTCACTCTACGAATGGCTAATTTCGAGAAAGCGACATGCAAATCGGACTATGTTCACTTGGGGATCATCGCGCGGATCCGACAACGGGCGTTCGCACCAGTCAAGCGGAGCGCCACGCTAACATTTTGGAATATCTCTCTGCGGCAGAGCCATTGGGCTTTGACACCGTGGTGGCGGGCGAGCATCACTTCAGTGATTTCATCATGGCCGTGCCACAAATGTTCCTGTCCTGGGTGGCGGCTCAAACCAGCCAGGTGCGACTGGCTAGTGGGGTCACGCTACTACCCCATCATGATGCCGTTCGGATTGCTGAAGACTTTGCCACGCTTGATGTCCTGTCCGGTGGCCGTGCCGAGGTGTGGGTGGGTAAAGGCGTGGAACCAGCCATGTATCGACAATTCGATCAAGAGGCAAAAAACGCATCAGACATGCAGACCGAAGGCCTGGAATTGCTAATCAAATTGTGGACGGAACGCGACGTGTCCTGGCAAGGGCGGTTCCGCGCCCCGCTGGAAGGCGTGACGCTTGAGCCCCGGCCCATTCAGACGCCACACCCGCCTATTTACGTTGCGGCGGGTAGTCTTGAGTCCGTTGAACTCCCGGCACGTTTGGGTATCGGCGTTGTCATCACGACGCTGGCGGTCGATAACGATGTGCTAGCCAATATGTGTGATCACTATCGGGCGATCTGGTCAGAAAGCGGCCATTCACATGCCCCGATGATCACTATCCTCTCTCACGTTCATTGCGCGTCGACTTCACAATCCGCCTTTAATCATTTAAAGAAATATCAATTCGATTTTCAGCGCTGGGTGTTTGCCAAGCGTTTTGGCGTGAACGCCAAGGACGTGGAGTTGCCGCCACGAATTATGGCGTTAGAGAAGGCGACGAGTGCGATCGCGGTGGGGAGCCCACAAGAGGTGACAGATCGTATCAGCCGTCAGATTGAGTTATCCGGTTGTGACCGTTTTATTTACCAGGGCGATTATGGTGGCCAGCCATGGGAGGTGGTGATGGATTCACTGCGGTTGTTCGCCACCGAGGTGATGCCGCAACTGCGCGGCGACACGGCCAAACAAGCAAACACCGCTTACGTGCGCTCTACGCCATGAATGCTAGAGGCACATCCACTATGACGCTCTATTTTAGCGCCGCTGCCGGCTCGCTCTTCCCGCAATTTGCGTTGGGGGTAGTGTGGTGTCGGGAGGGCATGCCATGTTGTTAATCGGTCGAGATCTGTCTCCTTTTGTGCGCCGGACGGCTATTGTGATGGCGACGGTGAACGTCCCGTTCGAACGCGAGGTGCTGGCTGCGATCGAGGACGGCGCTCAACTCGCGCCACACACACCACTTGGTCGTGTTCCGGTGTTGGTGCTAGAAGACGACGAAACCCTCATCGACAGCGCCGCGATTATTGATCACATCCTTGAAATCGGAGATCCCACACATGCCTTGCTGCCAGCAATGGGTCATGATCGCCGCCGCGTGCAGTATCTATGCGCCATTGCCACTGGCGCTATGGAAAAAGGCGTGGCGAGTTCCTACGAGCGGTTTCAACGCCCCCGTGAGCTTATCCATGGCCCCTGGCTAGATCGCTTGTTTGATCAGGCGCGCAGAGGTCTTGCGGCGCTGGAAGCCGCGCTAGGGGAGTGCGACTGGTTGCACGGCGATGCCATGACCCTGGCCGACATCTATGCGGTCGTCCTTTACGATTTCATGCAGATCATCGACTTGCCGCGACTCGCAGAAACAGCGCCCTGCACACTGCCTGCTTTGTCTGAACGGTTGAACGCGTTACCGGCGTTTCGAGACCACCGATTTATTCCGGCCACCGACTAGTGGCGCTCGTGAGAGGTACAACTGATGGAAATTAGTGTCCAAGAAATGGTGTTGCCCCTTGTGGTGTTTTTTACCATGGTGTCGGTGGGATTGGACCTGGAAGCCTCACAATTTTCTGACGTCCTTCGCCAACCCAGATTGCCGCTGCTGGGTACATTGATCCACTCGTTTGCATTTCCTTGTATTGCCCTCTCGCTTGTCGGCGTGGTTGTGCTCTTTAAATTGCCGGTCGATGAAGCGCTATTGTTGGGTACTCTGCTCATCGCCGCGTGTCCTAGCGGTGGCTTTTCGAATGTTTTGGTGCTCATGGCCCGCGCAGACCTTGCGCTGTCTGTGATTCTAACCACGATCTCGACAGCACTGTCGTTTTTGACGATCCCGCTGTTCTTCTGGGGCTTTGCCCTGTTCCTGCCGGAGGGGCCCGTTGGCATTGAAGTCCCGGTAGGTACAACGTTGCTTCAGTTACTGGTACTCATCGTCCTTCCTATCGTTTTGGGGGGCTGGTGGCGACAAGCTTTACCAGCGTCGGCTATTCGTTACAAAACCAGGTTTCAGCGTTTGATGCAGCTGTCGATCTACGTTGTCGTGGCGGTGATACTGGTGGAACAGTGGGATCTAGTGAGTGGGCATATGCTCCCGGGAATGGCCTGGTCTCTCGGGCTGTGTGGCGCAACCCTCGGGGTCGGGTACGGCGTCGCGGCCTGGGTAGGTTTGCCGGCCTCTGCCTGCGCAACCATTGCGCTGGAAAGTTCCATTCGGAATCTGGCAGTAGCATTTCTCGTGGCAACCAGCATCCTTGAACGAACGGATGTCGCGGTCTTGCCTACCGTTTACTTTGCTGCTGTCATGGTTGTTGGGGTGTTATTTGCCAGACTATGGAGTCCACCAAAGGGTGAGGCGGCGCGCTAATCAACTCATCCGATGACAAGCGGTGAGACGATGAGCCAAAGTCCCATCGCCATCAATAGCCCGAATGCCAGGCGTTTCATGCTTGCTTCGGGAAGTGCCGGTGGAAAGTGCCTGCCCAGCCAGGTCGCTGCCACGACCAGTGGCAACGCTAGTGCGCTGTACAACCACACCTCGGAGGTTAACCCACCTTGGCTAGCCACAACCACCGTTCGAATAAACGTGGTGAGGGCAAAACTGGCAAACAGCGTGGCTCGAATGGCATTCAAAGGCAATGGCTGCCGATAGTTAAACCAACCCAATACCGGCCCGGACCCTGAAAACAGGCCTCCCACAAAGCCGCCGGCAACGCCGGCACCCATGCTACTGTACCAGGGTGAAACAGCAGATTTAGAATGGGGCTGAAGCATCATTGACAGGCCGCCAAGGGTGATAAATGATCCCAGCAGAAGTTCAGCCAACCATCGAGCTTCTCCGTCTAAATAGGTAATACACCATACGCCGAGAGCGACCCCGGGCAGTTGGCCTAGCGACAGCCAGAGGTATAGGTTCCATTGAATGTGGCGAGCCGTTGAACGCAGCGCCAACACAACGTTAGCAAGCGATA
>JABGVY010000585.1 GCA_018645845.1 Gammaproteobacteria bacterium
GCGGACGCCGGGCATAATCTTTCTGATGTCCTGGGCCTGTTGCTTGCCTGGGGTGCTGCGTACCTTGCTACACGCAGTACCAGTAGCCTTTACAGTTACGGCTATCGACGCACAACAATCCTCGCGGCAATAACGAATGCCCTGATACTAATGTTTGCTGCCGCTTTCATCGCATTTGAGTCAATAGACAGAATACTAAATCCGACGGAAGTCTCGGAGATTGTCATCATGATCGTTGCAGGGATCGGCATTGTGGTGAACGCAGGTTGTGCCATGTTATTCAGGACATCGAGTAAAGAAGACCTGAACGTGAAAGGCGCGTACCTCCATCTTGCCTATGACGCTCTGATATCAGTAGGGGTCGTCGTCGCTGCAGCGGCGATGTATTTAACAGGATGGCTATGGCTGGATGGCGCAGTGGGTCTACTCGTTGTTTTGGTTATCATCTGGGGGACATGGGGGTTACTAATGGACAGCGTGAACATGATTCTTGATGCCGTTCCCCAACATATTGATCGCGAGGCCGTGCATGATTACCTGCTGGAAATCGACGGCGTTAGCGAGGTCCATGACTTACACATCTGGGCACTTAGTACTAATGAAAGCTGCCTGACGGCTCATCTTGTGATGCCAGAGAACACCTTATGGGATGCTGAGTCAGGTTACGGGGATATTGGTAAGGCGCTCGACGAAGAGTTCAGGATTCAGCACGTTACGCTGCAGGTTGAAAAAGACTTCGATTGCGCCACTCAGGATTGTGACTAGTGTTCTCAAAATTTGGAGTAGCTACTTAAATGACAACCTTATCAGGGTTCTATCAACAGGTTCGCGAAACTCGACCCGTCGAGCCGATAATTCTTGATGATCCGATCCCCTTGGAAGCACTCCAAACGCCGGCGCTAATTATCGATCTGGATGTGTTCGACGCTAATCTTGCCAGGATGCAGTCTTACGTTGGACAGCAGAAAATTTCGCTCAGGGCGCACACCAAAATGCATAAGTGTCCGATCATCGCACGCAAGCAGATTGAAGGCGGCGCCACTGGGGTCTGTGCAGCAAAGGTTAGCGAGGCAGAGGTTATGTGCGCTGCAGGCATCGAAGACGTCCTGGTGACTTCGCCCATTGCAACGCTGGATAAAGTGAATCGGTTCGTTGAAACGCGAAAAAATCACCCCGGATTAAAAATTGTAGTGGATAGCATCGACTCAGCAAACCTGTTGGCAGAGGTCGCCGGTTTGGCGGATCTCGTTGTTGACGTCTTGGTGGACCTGGATCCGGGAATGGGTCGCACTGGAATCGAAACAGGCGCTAAGGCCTTGCAACTTGTTCGTCACATCGGCGAATCGAAATCGCTGAACTTTTCGGGTCTTCAAATGTACGCTGGAAACTGCATGCACATTGAAGGCTTCTCTAAGCGCAAAGAAAAATATGCTCACATAATGAACAAAGGCATTGAGACCCTCGCATTGCTAGACCAGGCTGGAATAGTGGTGCCTGTCGTTTCCGGTGGAGGAACCGGTACTTACAATATGGAATCTGACCTTGGGTTAATCAATGAGCTTCAGGCTGGTTCTTATGCCTTCATGGATATTGAGTATCGGGACATTGGTGGCGTTGATTCAGACCGGTTTCTGGATTTTGGTGTTTCGCTGTACGTTCTCGTTACTGCGATCAGTCAACCGCAGAGTCGGCTTATCACCGTAGACGGAGGTTTTAAGTCATTCGCTTCAGACAAGATGGCGCCAGAGTTTCGAGATGTGGAAGGCGTCACCTATCATTGGGGGGGAGATGAACACGGCATCGTTCAGTTGAACAACCCGTCGCTTGAAGTTCGTCTGGGGAATAAGCTTCCTATGCTTACCCCTCACTGCGACCCCACGGTAAACCTACATGATTTTTATTTCCCTTATCGCGATGGTCTAGTCCATGAAATATGGCCGATTACAGCAAGAGGATTTTCACATTGAGTTTAGAAGTGCCCTGGTTTGAGAGTTTCTCTGTAGGAGATGACCTAAGTGCCGTTCCGTCAGTTACGGTAACTGACGGCTACGCTGCGATCCATCAAATGGTTTTTGGGGATCGCTCCAGACTTCCACTTGATCTGGTTTTATCCCGGCAGGTGACCGGTCAGGAGAGAGCGTTGGTTAATCCTGCTCTAGTGTGCAACATTGCGATCGGCCAGAGCACAATTCCGACACAACGCGTGTTAGGTAACCTGTTTTATCGGGGATTGCGATTCCATCGGCCCGTTTACATTGGGGATACCCTGACGACGACAACCAAGGTCGTAGCGCTTAGGCAAAATGCGATAAAACCAGGACGCCCTTCTTCAGGCATGGTTGGCCTAGAAATGCACGTTATGAACCAGGACGGTGAAACTGTTCTGCTATTCTGGCGTTGCCCCATGGTGCCCTGCAAAGAAGAGAATGCTGATACTGGTCACAATGATGATTTGTCATTAATGCCCGAGAATATCGATCGTGAAGACCTGTTGATTGCTGTTCCTGACTGGAATCTGGATTTGCTACCAGCCGCCACAGATGAGTTCAGTCCGGGCAACGTCATTAAGGTTGAAGCCAGGGACACTGTGACTTCCGCGCCAGAAATAGTACGTATGACGTTAAACCTGGCGATGACGCATACCGATGCAGGCCGCGGGGTCTATAAGAAGCGCCTGGTATATGGGGGACACACTATTTCGCTAGCGGCTGCCCAACTTTCAAGAGTACTGCCTTCGCTTGCAACCGTGCTTTGCTGGTATCAGTGTAATCATGTTGCGCCCGTGTTTGAGCAGGATATTTTGAGCAGTGTAATAACTGTCAAGGGAGAAATGCCCGCAGGTAACGGGAAAATTCTGGACCTCGGTATCGAGGTGTATGCAGAAAGGGGATCAGAAGCACCGGAACCCGGAAGCGATATCAAAGTGCTTGATTGGCAATTAGCGGTGTTGGTCGGAGGTAAAGGTGTCTAAAGGTGTGCTCAGTGGAATGAAAGTGGTGGAAGGTTCTGCCTTTGTTGCAGCGCCACTGGGTGGAATGACTCTTGCGCAGCTTGGTGCAGATGTCATTCGATTTGACCCGATCGGTGGTGGGCTCGATTACCGGCGGTGGCCAATCACCGATAACGGTATGAGTCTGTTCTGGGCCGGCATGAACAAAGGCAAACGATCTTTTCAGGTCGATATTGGGCACCCAGAAGGTCGTGAATTGATTATGGAGTTGCTCCGTGGTGATAGTCACGAGGATGGAATATTTCTGACAAACTTTCCTGAGCGTGGTTGGTTGGCTTATGAGAAACTCAAACAGGTTCGCGAGGATCTCATCTACGTCAACATCATGGGCGACCGGAAAGGTGGCTCAGCGCTCGACTATACTGTGAATTGCGCGGTTGGGTTCGCCAGTGCAACAGGTGATCCATCCAATGAGAATCCCACTAACTACCTGTTGCCTGCCTGGGACAACATTACGGGACAGATGTCGGCGGTGGCATTGCTGGCCGCAGACCGGTACAGACATATCAACGGTGAGGGGCAATTAGTAAAAATTGCTCTGAAAGACGTGGCTGTCGCGACAGCAAGTAACCTCGGTAATATCTCAGAAGTGACGATTAACAACGAAGACCGTCAGAAAGCAGGTAACTATCTCTATGGTGCTTTTGGTCGAGACTTTGTGTCAAAAGATGGTGTTCGTGTCATGATTGTTGGATTAACACCGCGCCAGTGGAAGGGCATTGTTGAAGCAATGGGGATAGCGGACCAGGTGTCAGCGTTAGAGGCTGATCTCGGCTACAGCCTTGCAGGTGAAGGAGAGCGATTTAAGGCTCGCCATAAGATCGCCGAATTGGTCGAGCCATGGTTCGCCTGCAAAGCCTACTCAGAGATTTGCCCTTTGTTCGATGAGCATGCCGTTTGCTATGGTCCTTACAGAAGCTTCAGGGAAATGGTGGAAGATGATGACGATTGTTCGCTTGATAATCCGATGATGGAAATGGTTACTCAGCCAAATATTGGAGAGTATCTTGCCTCGGGCTCACCGATCCGGTTTGTAGGCGATAACCTCGAAACGCTTCCTGCACCGACGCTGGGTCAGCACACCGAGGAGATTCTCAAACAAGAACTCTCGTTAAGTGACGGCCAAGTCGGCCGCCTAAAGGCCCAGGGTATTGTTGCCTGGTAGCAGTTTTGGAGTGTCAGTTCTTGAGCCTGAAGAGCGGAGTCCCTTGATTTTATTGAGTATTTCCAACACTTGATACCGTCCAATCCAGCCTTTTATGATACAGTAAGCGAAATTTGACTCGCCTCGGAGAATAGCCTTGTTTGAATTGGTTCAGGCCGGTGGGTGGTTAATGATTCCCATTCTTCTTTGCTCTGTCGTTGCCGCAGGTATCTCTGTGGAAAGGTTATGGACGTTGCGTGCTGAGCAGGTTGCACCGCGAGACCTGCTTGCCCAGGTCTGGATCTGGATCAGGAACAATCAGATGGACAGCAGCAGATTGCGCGAAGTGAAGACCAGTTCACCGCTCGGGCAGATACTTGCCGCTGGCATCACTTCTCATCGCCGAGGCAGGGACGTGATGAAGGAGTCTATTGAAGAAGTCGCCAACCAGGTGGTCCACGAACTAGAGCGATATCTCAACACGCTGGGCACCGTGGCTGCGATCACTCCGCTGCTTGGATTGTTGGGTACCGTCATCGGTATGATTAAGGTATTTACGGCTATTCAGTTGGAAGGCACAGGTAATGCAGCCGTGCTGGCTGGGGGTATATCGGAGGCGCTCATCACCACCGCAGCAGGGTTAACGGTGGCGATCCCAAGTTTGTTTTTCCATCGTTATTTTCAGCGTAAAGTGGATGAGTTGGTTATCTATATGGAGCAGGAGGCGCTCAAGCTTGTTGAAGTACTCAACGCTGACCGAACCGACAACCCAGATGTAAAGCGCCCTGCAATGGCTCAGGCAGTCACCAGGTGAAGTTCTCCAGGCGTGCTCGCCAGGAGGTAGAGGTAAACCTGACACCCCTGATTGATGTGGTGTTTTTATTACTGATTTTTTTTATGGTATCGACGACATTCACAAAAGAAACCCATCTTTCGATTGACCTGCCGGAATCCAGCTCGCAGTCGAATCGTGTAACCGACCTGCAGATTGAAATTATGATCACGCAAGAAGGTGATTTTGCGATTAACGGTGTTGCATTGATTAACCGAGATCAAAGTACTCTTCGAGCTGCTATAGGTAAAGTCAGTGAAGGCGATACCGCGATTCCAATGGTGATTACTGCCGATTCAGCTACCCCACACCAGTCTGTTGTGACGGCGCTGGATGTGGCCGGCCAACTGGGGTTCTCGCGCTTAAGTATCACGACTACATTGAATAACCCAGCGGACTAATGATGGCTCGTGACGAACACAAATCTGACCTGGAGATCTATCGCAGACTATTAACCTACGTGCTGCCCTACTGGGGCGCGTTCATAATCAGTATTGTCGGTTTCCTGGTCTATTCACTGTCAAATGTTTCTTTTGTTTGGCTGGTCAGCTACATCGTTGATTCACTTCAATCCGGTGCCGTCCCTATTGCTGCCGAGGTTAAGGAATATTTGGCTGCGATCCTGGGCGAGGAGGGTGATCTCAATCGGACCCTGATACCAGTCCTGCTGGTGCTGATAGCGACGACCCGCGGGCTTGGCGCATTCGTTGGCAACTACTTTATTGCTTATGTGTCCAACAACCTCGTTCACAATCTGAGACGAGAGTTATTTGATCGTCTACTTACTTTACCCAGCGCTTTTTACGACAGGCACGCGATGGGACATTTAGTTGCCAAGGTAACTTTTCATGTCACCCAGGTTACAGGTGCTGCGACTGACGCTGTGAGAGTCATCATTCGGGAAGGATTCACAGTCCTTGGGTACATGGGTTATCTGCTGTTCCTGAGTTGGAAGCTCACCCTGGTATTTCTTGCGGTAGCCCCGGTTATCGCGCTGCTTGTTGGCGTAGCAGGCAAGCGA
>JABGVY010000298.1 GCA_018645845.1 Gammaproteobacteria bacterium
GCGTTGGTTGTTGTTTCGGAGCCGCCGACAAACGTGTCCTGCATCATCTCAGCATGCAGTTCACTGTCTGATAAGGTGCGGCCCCAGCCAGGAACTTCATTGTTTACAAGGTCAGACAGAAGCGTGTTATCCGGTTGTTCGCGAAGTTTATCGAAGATGGCCTGAAAGTAATGCTGCGCCTGGATTTCCATTTCTGTTGCCCAGATGACGCCTGCTTCATCAAGGCCGATAGTACCGCCTTTTATCCAGGCGTCTGTCCATTTCTTTATCTGCCAGACGTCTTTATTCCTTGCACCCATTTGTCTGCAGATAATGAACAGCGGCAGTGGTATTGCATATTGTTGTACATAGTCACATTCCTGATCGTCAATGAAGTCATCAATCAGGTCATAAGCAAGTTTTTGAACGTCACCTTCTATTTCTGCGATGCGTTTGGGCCGAAAAGCATCGTCAAACAATGAACGCATTTGCTTGTGGTCCGGATCATCACGAGCGGCAAGCGATTTACCAGGAACCCACCCTTTTGCCAAAAACAATTTGTGTGCGATCTGCTGGCTCGGGGTGTGCATTTCGGGATCATTGGAGTAACGATGATTGCTGAAGTTTTCGTAATCCAGCGCGATTCTGCGAAGATCGTCGTATCGCGTTACGACAAACATGCCCGTAACAGGGTCCTTAAATACCGGCGCTTCTTCTCTTAGCAGGTCATAGGTGGGGAAAGGACATTCTTGTATTTCAGGGTCGATCAACGTCACGTCTTCAATAGAAGTGGGTACGATCGGGTTTTCCATTCGATTAATTTCAGTCATAGATTTAAAATAACAATATGCGATGACCGCTACAACTGATGAGATCGTATCAGCGTGCTACCAGTCGCTACCGGAGTTGATCGTAATGCCAGCGTAAGTGGTCTTCCATGAAACTCGCGATGAAGTAATAACTGTGATCGAACCCTGGCTGCATTCGTAGCGTTAGATCGATTCCTGCAGTTGTGCATGCTGATTCGAGAAGACCGGGCTTTAGCTGTTCATTCAGGAAGTTGTCATCAGTGCCCTGGTCTACCAGGATGGAGGTGACGTGCGCACCATCCTCGATCAGCGAGCAGGTATCGTATTCCCGCCAGGTGGATTGATCTTCACCAAGATATCTTCCCAGGGCTTTTTCCCCCCAGGGGCAGTTTGTTGGGGAACAAATCGGTGAAAATGCAGAAACTGACCTGAACTTGTCCGATGAACGAAGCGCCATGGTGAGTGCCCCATGCCCCCCCATTGAATGCCCGAAGATACCCAGTCTTTTCTGGTCCACAGGGAACGATTCCAGAATCAACTGGTATAACTCCTGCTCGACATAATCGCGCATCTGGTAGTGCTTCTGCCAGGGAGATTGTGTGGCGTTGACGTAAAACCCCGCGCCTAGTCCAAAGTCGTAAGCACCTTCAGGGTCATCAGGAACGCCCTCGCCACGCGGGGAGGTGTCCGGCACAATCAGGATCATACCGAGTTCACTGGCGACGCGCTGTGCACCAGCCTTGGTAATAAAGTTATCCTGGGTACAGGTCAGGCCCGAGAGCCAAAATAGGGCGGGCGCGGGAGTTGATAGATTATCCGGGAGGTAAATACCAAAATTCATCGAACAACCGAGCGTGTCGGCTTCATGTCCGTAAACGAACTGTGTCCCGTTATGACTTTTTGATTGCGAAATATTTTCCATAGCTACACTTAATCTTCTGCCCAGAGAGAGGTTCTTTTCATTGATTCGGCGTATGGCTTACGAGAGAACCAGAGAAGCACGATACCCAGTATGCCGAAAAAACATGTCATGGTAATCATTGAGTATCGAATGCCGTCGTCGCCAGGGAAGATATATTCGTTAAACGCCCCGGCAAGGGGGGGGCCAAACATCATGCCTAATGCACCGGTTAGCATGTAAACAGCCGCTACTCTTGCTCGCAGATGTGGCGGAGTAATTACTGGCAACGCGCCGGCCGCAATACCAAAAGGAGAATTAACGGCAAGTAGTGCCGGGGCATAGAAAATAAATGCCCAGGTGGCGGTTGGTGCCAGTTGGATCAGCAGAACAGTTGGAATGGTCAGGATCCCACCAATCATTCCTGCGGTCATGTTTGCATCCTGGTATCCCCGGTCAGTTAGCTTCTTGGCGAGATAAGCGATTAACAAAGGTCCCATTGGACCAAAGACAATAAAGGTCCAGCCAAATACCTGAGATGCTTCGGCGGCAGGCACGTCATGTACGCGCACAAAAAAGGTAATGCTCCAGAACACGAACGCGTATCCGGTAAGCACGAGCGAGACAAAACCAAGGTGATGGAAAGTGATTGTGCGAGCATTGTCTTTGTAGAATGCAATGAGTTGCGCCCCGTCACTTGTCCCGGTATCAGGCGCTATTGAGGGCCTTCGAGCGGGTTCCTTGAGTAACAGGAAAAATGCCGCAAGGAACATCCCCGGCAGGCCTACGTAAATGAATGTTTGTTGCCACGGCTTTAAGGCGCCGAAGAACGGCACTACCATGGGATTCGCATGCTCGACCATATCAAGTACAAAGCCACCTATTACAAAAGCGATGCCTGTGCCGATGATTGGGCCGGTGGCGAAAATACTTAAGGCCAAAGGGATATCCTTGCGCGGGAAATAGTCGCCAATAAGTGACGTTGTTGATGGGCTAAGTGTGGCTTCGCCAATCCCGACCCCAATACGGGCAAAAAATATCTGCCAGTAGTTTCGGGTCAGGCCGCAGGCAATGGTAAGCAGGGACCAAAGAAAGATCCCAATCGCGATGATGTGTTTTCGGCTTTTCTTGTCTGCCATGGTGGCGATTGGAATCGCAGCGACCGCGTAAAATAGGGCGAATACGCCATAAAGCCAGCCGATTTCGGTATCACCGACCCCGAGGTCTTCCTTCATTGGCCCGACGACAATAGCGACTACCTGACGATCAATAAAGGCGATCAGGGAGGCAAGGATCAGTACAAGAACGATAAACCAGGCGTACTTTCGATCGGGGTATGGGAGCTCTTGGCTGATACTTCACTACTTGTTTAAATTTAGAGGGAAGACTTTCTCAGTAAAACCATTCGAAGTGCAAGCCCTGATTCTGGTTTAATGGTGTCATAGATAGAAAGCTTATTAAATTCACACAGAGGAAAACACATGGCGGGACGAATAGAGGGTAAAGTTGCTGCGATTACCGGGGCTGCAAGCGGGTTCGGTGCAGGCGCGACCAGGCGCTTCATAGAAGAAGGTGGCAAAGTTGTCATGGGTGATATTCAGGACGATGCGGGTCAAGCGCTAGCGGATGAGCTTGGAGACGCAGCTTTTTTTGTACATTGCGATGTGACCAAAGAGGACGAGGTCGCCAATATGGTCGATACCGCCGTATCTCGTTACGGTCAGCTGGACATCATGTACAACAACGCCGGCGTTGTTGGTGCCGTCGGTCCTATTGCGACGACCCCTGCAGAGGAATGGCAGCGCACCATGGATATTCATGTGAACGGCTGCTTCTATGGTTGTAAACATGCGGCAAGGGTCATGATTCCCAGGGAAACCGGATCGATTGTTAGCATGTCAAGTACTGCCGGAATCATGGGTGGTCTTGGGCCCCATGCTTATACCGCTGCGAAACATGCGATCGTTGGAATCACTAAAAGCATTGCTGCTGAGTTAGCGCGATATGGCGTCAGAGCAAATTGTATTTCACCAGCGGGTATGGCGACACCGATGGTCGCTGCAACCATGGGAGATCATACAGATCTTGAAACAACCAGGAAAAACCTTGCAGATGTATCACCACTGAAAGGACGTCCCGGATTACCGGAAGATGTCGTAAATGCGGTACTTTTTCTCGCGAGTGATGAATCCGGCTATACCTCGGGACTGACCTTGACCACGGACGCTGGTATTACGGTAGGTTCTAACAACCCGTCGCCATTTGCTGAGTATGAGCCATTTATGGCAGAGGCTGGAAAACGGGGAATCTAAATCGCGATTATTGTGTGGGGTGTTGCCGAAGGTCAACACCCCGCCACCACGCGATTAGCATGAGTACAATCATCGCGCTTGCAGATATCCACCACAGACCGGATGCGCCCGACAGATCGTACAACCAGCCTCCCGCTGATGCAGTCATAGCAGCCACCAACATCCCTGTTGCGCCAAAAAGTCCCTGGCCTGAGGCAATAGCATCCTCGCCACTTGCCATAGCGACAGCAAATTGTGTCGCTGGCATGGTAAAGGCGTCCGCAATGGCATGGATGCAGAGCGGGATGCAAATCACCCAGATACTATCGATAAAGCCATAGCTAAACATGCATGCAATGGCGACGCCTACACTTAAGATCGCGATATTGAGTGGTCCTCGGTTCTGTGCAAGTGAACCCGCTCTGGGTGAAATGAATATCATAGGCAGCCCAAAAAGGCTCATGCTGAGCCCGATGAATATCTGGGTCGCACCAAGATCTGAAAGGAAGATGGCCCAGATGACTTCAAATACACCGATCGTTATCCAGAACGCGGCGCCCATGGCGAGACACGATTGCATTGCGGGTGATTTCATTAGCTCAAGAACGATAGCCTTGCTGGGTGGGGTTTTAGCCGCAGGAACACTCACCCCAAGCACTACTGGAAACACGATAACAAGCAGGATAGTCAGAACAACGAAGGTTTCACTGAGCCCAAACCAGGTGTTGACGAACGCTGCGATGGTAGGACCGATAAGGAACCCTGCAGTTTCATAGGCCGTTATAACCCCAAGAGAATGCCCGGCGCTCGCTGGGTCACCAATCACCACCAGACGCCTGATTGCCGGCCGCACTATCCCTGCGCCAAAACCGAACACAGCCCTTGAACCAATCCAGCCTGGTAGGCTATCGGCGAGAACCATCCATGCTGTAGCGACAATACAGAAGAGAAGTCCCGCTTTCATCATAAGGTTGCCATATCCCAGGTCGGCATAGCGTGACAGACCCAATTGGGCGATGAAGCCAGAGATAAATGCCGCAGCACCGATAAACCCAATACCAGTTGCACTGAACCCGAAGGTATCCCGAATCTCGGCGAGTAGTGAAAAAATTGCGCCGTAACCTACCATCAAGATAGCGGTAAGAACGTAGAGGCCTTTTAGGTGGTGTTTCGAGATGACAGTTGAGGTAGACATTTAGCAGGCAGACTACACCAAAGGCTCATCTATGTGCAGAATATTGCCCTGAGGATCAATAATCTATGCCGTGAATGCCTGCGCCTGCTTGACTGCCCAGGGAAGGGGGCTTACGATTTTTGTATCAATTACAACGTGGTGATTAACATGTCAGTCATGCAGGTAGACGCCTATCCTGAACAGGAAACGCGTGGGTCAAGAGTGGAAGGAGCCCGATATACTTCTAAGGATTTTGCTCTGGCGGAATGGGAGGGGATGTGGACCAAGGTCTGGCTTCTGCTTGGCCGAGAATCTGAGATGCCGAATCCTGGTGATTGGCAAATGGAAGAAGTTGGGCCGGAATCAATCTTGATGGTTCGACAGACGGACGATTCCGTTAAGGCTTTCTATAACGTTTGCCAACACCGTGGCAATCCGCTGGTTGCCGAGGAGACAGGAAGCGTAAAAAGATTCGTTTGTAAATATCATAGCTGGGCGTTTATGCCGGATGGCACGCTAAATTTTGCGCCTGACAAGGAAGATTTTCCTGAGGGTAACCCTTGCGGGAAGGTTCGATTAGCAGAGGTAGCTTGCGAGACCTTTGCAGGATTTGTCTGGATCAATATGGATTTGGACTGTGTGAGTCTGAAAGAGTATCTGGGTCCTATATGGGAAGAGTGGCAAGCACGGGACATTCAATCCTGGAAACGATACGCAGCGCCGACGGTAAATCTTCCGTGTAACTGGAAGGTAGTCCTTGATAATTTCAATGAGTCATACCACGTGCCAACCGTGCATATGGCTGCGACTCCTGCTACCGACCGGAAGAAAATTCGTGGCGGTATCGATACCTATTTCAAGGAAACCCGTTTTGACCTGTCAGATGAGGGTCACAACCGAATGATCATGAAAGGCGGATTCGGTGTTGGTGCAACCGACGAAGAAGGCAATATCATGGAGCCGCTTGCGAGCGAGTTACGGCAATGGGAACTCGATCCTGATGAATTTAAGGGCAAGCCTGAGGATACTCGGGAGGCGCTCCAGAAAGCGAAGCGAGAACTGGGTCCCGGACGTGGTTACGTGCATTACGAGAAAATACCAGATGAGCAGTTCACTGATGCATTTCATTACACACTATTTCCTAACTTCGCTGTTTCTATCTGGGCAGACGGTTTTCATTTCCTTAGGGCCAGGCCGCATCCGACGCTGGACCCTGAGCAATGTGTATTCGATAACTGGTGGTACGCCAGTGCTCCTGAAGGAGAGACAACACCTGTTGCAACGATGCTTGGACCGGTGGCCCGGGATGCTGAGGTTCCTCATGTCGTCTATGAATTTGGTGAAGAAGTCATGGGAATGACAATCTCTCAGGATATCGCTGTATTTGTTCAACAGCAAAAAGGTTTTCGTTCACGTGGGTTCAAAGGTGTTTATCTGTCAAAGCAGGAAACCAGGATTCGTCGATATCACGAACTGATAGACGATTATATCGAGGGTGAGCGACCTTAATAGTGCTGAACTGGGGCCCCGATTGAACGCCGCGGTATTAGGGTTCCTCGGGCTCCTTTTTCTGTCCCTTTCTTCTGGGCATGCGCGCTCAGAAGCCGCTATCGAACTGGAACGGGTCGCTGATCAAGATGAGCAGTGGTGGTTGCCTGAGTTTGTTAATGAGGCCTCAGGGATTGCTGTCATGACGGATCAGTCAATCCTTTTGCACGACGATGAATTTGCAGTGATCTATCACGTCTCTCTGATTGATCATTCGATTGAGCCTTTTGGATGGCTAGGGTCAACGGATTTTGAACGGGATTTTGAAGGCATAGCGCTAAATGGTGAGACGCTTTATCTGGTTACCAGCGATGCTTTGATCTATCAGGTGTCTGTAGATCTGAAGGCTCGGTCACAGACTTTCGATTTTACTGTTTATGACACCGGTCTGGAGTCTATCTGCGAACTCGAAGGGCTGCATTTTTTATCCGGGAAACTGCTGCTTCCCTGTAAGGTGCCTATCGAAGAATCCTATAAGAACAAACTTGTTGTTTTTGAATTTGATGTGATAACTCACAAAATTCAAAAGCATCTTGTGATCTCGGACGAGCGTTTTGGAACGCTGGGAGCCCCGCAGCCAACGGCGATCGACGTTACCAGTCATCACTATTACATCATTTCTAAGAACCAGCTTTTGAAGATCGATAGAGGGTTGTCTTCGATAGATATTTTTTCACTACCAAAATCTCGCCATTTCCAGCCGGAAGGTATTGGTCTCCTGGACGATGGTTCAATCGTCATCGCCGATGACTTCAGGAAAGGGATTGGTAGATTGACGCACTATCCGGGAATCGAATCCCTCGAGAGATTCCCCTAGCTTAAAGATCAGAAAAGACCTGGTGTCGTGTCGCTGAGTAGTGCGGCCCTTCTAATTGCAGGACCAGACCAGCGGTGGCCCGCATATTCGTGGTCCGCCTGTGCACGTAATAGCTCTTCAAAGCCGGTCATGCTTCTTGAGCAGAATTAATTTCCGTTGCGATTATTCTGGTTATTTCCTCTGGAATCTCCATAGGAAGAAAATGTGTTTTGTCCGCGAAGTAAATTTCTCTGCCGTTACGGAACTCTGAGAC
>JABGVY010000586.1 GCA_018645845.1 Gammaproteobacteria bacterium
GATTCGATCTGGCAGACAGACCGGCTGGTGTCGAAGGAGGCCATGCTGGAATGTATGTCAACTATGGCTGCACTGGCAGGGCATACAGAGAAAATCCGTTTTGGGATGAACGTCGCTTCGATTGCCCTTCGAGATCCGCTCTTAACTGCCAAACAATGTGCGACGATTGATTTTCTTAGTGAAGGAAGGCTTCTGCCCGCGTTTGGGTTGGGTAGTGCTCTTGCTCAGGATTACTCTGCGACCGGTACTCAGACGAAAAGGCGAGGCAAGAAAGCAGATGAGGCCCTTGAGCTGGTCGCCCGCCTTTGGACAGAGAACGACGTTAATTTCGACGGAGAATTTTTTCAGTATAAGGCAGCGTCGATTTCACCGAAGCCGGCAAACCCGGGGATTCCCTTGTGGATTGGTGGTTCGAGTGAGGTTGCCATGCGCCGCACAGCGAAATATGGCACCGGGTGGCTGGGTGGTATAGACACACCGGAGCAGGCTAAAGTGGTCGTGGATGGCATTAAGTCAGCGCTACTGGAAACAGGCCGCAGTATCGATGAAGATCATTACGGTGCTTCCTTTTTGTTTCGCTTTGGAAGCCCTGAAGATGATGTTGTGGCGACTACTGCAAAGGGACTAGCAGGAAGGCTGAAGCAGTCGCCGGACAGATACCTGGTCGCGGGTGATGCAAGTGCGATGGTGGGTCGAATTAGGGAGTTTATTGATGCCGGTTGCCAGAAATTTGTGATGCTACCCATGGCAAATGGTACGACAGATGTGATGGCGCAAACGCGGCTCTTTATTGAGGAGATCCTGCCGGAGTTTGCCTGATTTCAGTCAGGTTATAGCTGGTCGATCACTTCCTGAAACTGTTGGTAAATTTCGTCCTCAAGGTAGTCTCTGAATTCCCCTGCATCAAAGTAAATTCCTTTGCAGGAAGGGCAAGACTCGAATTTTATTTCAAACGGGTCCGTATGTCGTACCTGTTCCATTTTGGTTTGGCATTTTGGGCAGGCCACATCAAGGATTTCGTTGAATCTGGCGCCAATAAACTCATCGCCAATGTCGATGGACTCCGCACCTTGCATACCCTGTAGTGTTTCTTTCTCAAGATGATCAAAGAACAAACCATGGCATTTTTCGCATCGATCAATTTCAACATCGTTAAGGTTGACGGTGCCCATTGAGCCTAAACACTTGGGGCATTTCATACTGGTTTCCCTCGGTTAATCAGCCATTTTTCGGGAAAAATGGTGTGGTAAGAAAGACTCATGGTTGAAGAATATCACAGCTGGAACTGTGGTTAGAAACGTGGCGGACAAATGATGCCCAATATCACTCCTGAGCTGTCTGGCAGGGAAATGTGCAAGCATGCATGCTAGGCTTGTTCCTGAATAATCAAACAGGACACGTGTCCCGGAAAAGAGATGACGCAGAAGCCTGAGACCAGAACAGGGCTGTTTGAGCAGAAAACCACAAATGACTATGTGGTGATGTGGAAAGGCAGGGAGATTTGCAGGTATGCCACTGTCTGGGATTTCGTCGATGCACATGCCCAGGGTCTGGCCGCTCTCGAGGCGAACCAGGCAGATTTACTGGAAAGCTACTATAGAGATTTGTAGGCCTGGGTATCGCCTGGTTATAGATACAGCGGGGATGGAGCTTACCGGTCACACAATCGGGCGTCTGCACCAGAGGTGCTTGGGGTAGATTGGGTTTCTACTCGTTGACACCGATAGCAATGGTGTCGTCTTCAACTCTTACCGGATAAGTATTGATAGGCTCAAAAGCTGGCGGGGCGGTGACCTGCCCATCACTTAATCTGAATTCAGCGCCATGGTAAGGGCAGGTGATACAACCTGCGGCGATGGTGCCCCCTTCCAGGGTAAATTTTTCGTGCGAACAGTAGTACGAAATAGCGAAATAGTTTTCACCATCCTTGCACAGAAGGATTTCCTCTCCATTCAGGTCAATGTACATCTGGTTAGTCACAGCCAGTTCGGTGCACGCTGCAACGACGTAATACTTGATTGTCATGATTCACATTTAAGCATTTTCTAACGCCATGCGAAAACCGGCTGGTCATAGTCCAGCACCCTGGTGGCATTTCCATTGATGGCGACTTCCCTGAACTGGTACAACATTGCGGCGGTCGGGGCGTAGATCACGTCATCGTAATAGTTCATGGAGAGCACCTGGCGATCACTCTGGGGAATAGATTCAAGATTGGGTGAATCGTCCCGAGCGAGTTCTGTGAAAGTAAATGCATGAATCGACGCGACTTCTCCCGGGTTGGGTTGCAGGTCGTTTTCAATGACATCTGCCCAGACAACAACAGGTGTTATGACATACCCGGATCGTGTAACGTAATCGTCCAGAGTGCCAATGACATGCCTTTTACTGAGGTCTAGATTGATTTCTTCATGCAACTCGCGAAGCGCAGTCTCAATTGCATCCTCGCCGTCATCTACTCTCCCTCCCGGCATCGCCCATTGGCCACTATGTTCCTTCAATGAAGACGAACGTCTTGTCACGATGACAGAGGATTCGTTATCGTGATCAAAGATGGTGATTGCAACGGCGGCATGCCGGTGCTCATCAAGTGATTGTCTTTCGTCTTTGAAGGCCGAAAGGTTGTGGAGAATGTTCAGCCGGGTTTCGTCGTTATATTGATGGTGAGAGATGGGACGCACAGTTATTGCCCTTTTAGTTCTTCGTTTATTGCGATGGTAAGGTCCGCTGCATCTGCGACTGCAGGGCGGTGAGAAATGAGAATGATAAGCCTGTCGTGCTTCAGGGATTGCAGGGTGGAGATCACTTGAGCTTCATTTTCTGGATCAAGATTGCTGGTTGTTTCGTCAAGTATCATCACCGGACATTGCTTGAGCAACGCGCGAGCGAGTTCCAGTCGTTGTCGTTCACCGACGGATAACGTGGCGCCGTCATCTCCGATAACAGTATCAAGTTGCGCTGGCAGCGCGAATACAAAGTCTGCTGCGGCCTGCTTTAGCGCGGTGTAGATTTCAGAGTCTTCCGCTGGTTTCCGTCGAAGCAGGTTCATGTTGTCCCGGATGCTGGATTCGATCAGAAATGGCGTTTGTGGGACATAGTTAACCAGCTCTCGCCACGCCATCTGCGAACCGGAATCAATCAACCTGTCTCCAACATATAACTCACCCTCTTGTGGGAGAACTAATCCCGAGAGAATATCCGCTAGGGTGGACTTGCCTATGCCTGAACTACCAGTGAGTGCCACCAGCTGATTAGGTGCAAGCGAAGCAGTGAAGTGCTTAAGTGCCCAGCTGCCTGATTCCGGATATCGATACGAGATATTGGTAATTCGAATGCCTTCACTAAGGTTAAACTCCATCGGCGTCTTTGGGGGATCAGCATTGAGGTTGAGTTGTTCCAATCTGCAATACAGTCCCTCAAGGCTTGGCTTAAGATAGGCGATACGCTGAAATATTGTACGCAGTTTATTAACCTGGGGCATCAACCTGGAGAATGCTAGAGCAAGAATGGCAACAAGAGCGAGTTCTGCATTGACAACATCTATGGCCAGATAAGCGAGAGCGCAAAAAACCAGCACGCTGGTGATGGAGTAGACCAGCTGCGTTAGAGACTCAACCCAAGTATATCTGACCTCCTTTTGTGAAAAAGCCTCGACCGCTGAGTGAAAAATTGTTGTGTGACGCTCTCCAACGTTGCTGCTTTTGATGTGCTTGATACCTTTTATCTGATCGCTGGCTCGACGGTGCAGGGCTGCGCTGGCTTCAAGGTGTTGGGTGCCGACTTTCTCGATCAATCTCCGGGTCGGCACGGTAGCTAGCAGTAAAACAAAACCCAGGAGAACAGCAATAACCGTGATGCCTGGAGACAGGTAAAAACAGAGGCCGGTATAGATAAGCAGGGTAAAGACGCCGGTGGCCAATTCGATCAGCTGATGGAATGCGTATGCGACGTTTTCTGATTCTTCGATGACTATCCGCGTATGATCTGCCTGGTGGTATCGGCCAATGACAGTGACATCAGCATTCATCGCTGCCTGGTAGATGTCTCTTCTGATACCCGCGATCATTTTTTGCTCAATGGTTTCGGCGGTCACGGTTTGCCAGTAGACAAGGGCAGCGTTCAACAGCATGAGGCAAAAAAATAGCGCCAGAACGATGCTAAGGCTTTTGGTTTCCGGTAATAGTGAAACCAGGAAGGCCAACTGCGGGTTGGAAATGGCTGTGGGCTCGATCGCAAAACCGATAGCAGGTACCACCAGCAAAAAACCGATCCCGCCAATAAAGGGCCTTAAGACGACGGTCAGCTGAAGCTGGAACAACTGCATGCCGCAATCGGACAGGTGATGCCAATAGGGGCGCAGTAATCGCACAATAATCAGGCTTTTGCTGGTTCGGGTGCCGGGTTTTGATCACTGGTTCCCTGATAGTCGTAATAGTCCTGGTACTTGCCATAGTAGTGGGCTGCCTCGAAATCAATCTGGTTGACTACGATGCCGACAATAGACGCGTTAATACTGGTAAAGCGCTTGATACAGGTCCGGATGGTTGGAACAGCAACCTGATCGTATTTGGTGACGTAAACGACTGAATCAACGTGAGTAGAAAGAACGTAAGCGTCACTCACCGCAATGCATGGCGGTGAATCGATGATGATGGCATCGTAGCGTTTGCTGAGTTCATCCATTAGTAAAGCGAACTGTTGAGAAGATAGGAGTTCCAATGGCCTTAGCGTGCTGGAGCCGGCGAACATGACGTCAATCAGTGCATCTTCATGGCGGTGGGTTGCTTCTTCAATAGTCGAGTCTTGAGCGATGACATCGGATAGCCCACGGCTCTTATGATGGTTTTGGAGGAGGATTCGTTCGAGCGAGGGCCTTCGCAGGTCGCCGTCGATAAGGAGTACATTGGCGGTTTGTCCCATGGCCGTTGCCAGTGTGAGCGCGACAGAAGTTTTTCCCTCTGAACTTTGGCTTGATGTCACCAGAAGACGTTGCACGCCTTTATTGTTCAATGTGCTCAGGTTGATTGAAGTCCGTAAGGTTCTGAGTGCTTCGGAGAATCTTGATTCGGGATTGTGTATATATTCATTAAACGTTAGGCCTGCCTGCCCGATGTCTCCGGCTAACAGGGGAAGGTATCCAAGTAGCGGCATGCCGAGTTTCTTTTCGACGTCTTCGCCAGACGTAATAGTATTACTGGTGAGCTCAAACCCGATGCCGAGTGCAACGGATGCGCCCAGGCTCAGGACAAGGGCAATGATGGCTGTCCTCAATAATGATGCCCGTATACCTGAGCCAGGGACCATAGCCGGGTCTGATACCCACAGATTATTGTTTCTCACAGGTCCCGCTGCGCCTTCCTCGTTTAATCGCACAAGAAAGATGGAATAGACTTCCCGCTTTGTTTCGACGTCCTGCTCCAGGTCATTCAGCTGAAACTCTTTCCTGCCTCGTTGCTGTTTACGGTCGCGAACGCTGTTCAGGGTTTCTTCCGCAGCACGCTCTATTTTAACGGCCAGTTCATATTCATTGCTGATACCGGCGATAACATCGGCTACCCGGACTTGAAGGTCGCGCTTCGCCGAATTAATCTCGGATTCAAGGGCAATCATCCGATTGTGCCGGCTGCCGTAGCGCTCACTCAGTTCCTCTTTTCGCTGGTTCAGGGTGAATAACGTGGTTTGTATTGTTGAAATGCTTGGATGATTGGCGATAGCCGGTAACTTTTCTACGGATCGGTCGCCGGGGCGAATATTGATGAGTTGCTGGCGCAGGTTTTCCTGGCGCAACCTGTTTTCACGGGCGCTGAAGTAGCGATTTGAGAGAGACGAAAGTTCTTCGTCGACTTCATCCTCCCCAGATGACCGCGTCACGATGTTCTCCGACTCGCGATAATCTTGAAGGCGGCTCTCGGCATCTTTCCACTCCTGTCGAAGGAAGGTCAATCGGTCAGAAAGAAACTGCTGGTTTTTTCTTGCGGATTCGACCTCGTTTTCAAAAACCGTCGCGATGTATTCCTCCGCTATTGTGTTGGCGGTCAGGGCGACAAGTTGCGGGTCAGCCATTTTCACGGTGATATTTAAGAGGTTCGAATATTCTCTGCCCTCAGGTTTTGTGATACTGGTTAGGGAAGCTAGTTCATCGGCGGTGGAGCCAATACGTTCAGCATCAGGTTCGGTTATCGGCACGGGCGTTTCTGTCAACCCGGCAAACCATTGCCTCAGGCTGCTAGCAATACCCGCATCAAATGAGGCCGGTGTCAGTTTCCCGGCCTCGTGCAGGCTGATTTTCTGCACGACTCGCCGGTTCAGTTTGTGGCTTTGCAGGATGCCA
>JABGVY010000268.1 GCA_018645845.1 Gammaproteobacteria bacterium
CGTTGGTAAATGTCAGAATAGTTGGGTCGAATGGCTGAACAGGCTTGACGGCGGTGAACGATTTCGGGTTTGTGATTCTTCATCCAGGCCGACATGTTTCAGAATCTTTTCAATGACGGCCGGGTCTTCTATTGAGGCAAGTATCGAATTTAACGTTGCTTTGCCATTAGAAGCGGCCACTACTTTTATGATTCTCCGTCCCATCGCAGGCGTCTCTAAGGATCAAGCGCCCCTCTTGTAGTGTAGAGGGTAGGTGTTGTTAACGTCGGGTAGATGACTAACGCCTGTTTATGCTCCATTCGACAGTATTTACGATTGAGTTCTGAAATTATTGTCCATTGCGTTTTTGTATTCGGGATACCGTGGTGTATGTAGTAACTGATAATCCAAATTGAGGATAGGAATTACAACAGGACTTTCGCTCGAAAAGCCCTGTTATAATTCCTGTCCTCGAACATCGCCACGCCGGAATTTCTGGGTCTCACTGAACGCCATAGAAATTTCTCGAATTAGCTAATGATTCTTTCATGTCAGCTCATACCCTTCGTAGATGGCATCAGCTACCTCTGCGAGCTTTTCGCGGTACGCGGGTGCACCACCCAGATAGACCATGTAGCGCAATTTGTCGTGACCGGCCACATTGGAGTTGTAACCCGTAAACCACGATTTAGTCTGCGCCAATAAGGAGTGGTCGTAACCGTTCTTTACATGCGCCAACCAGCTCTGCTCGGCCGCTTCGGTGACTTCTGCACGGCGATGACCGTGTCGCTCGAGATAGTCGATGAATGCAGCGGTCCATTCCACAGCGGTCTCTATGACTGGCGGAAAATTAGTGGACACCGATGCACCTTGCGGGCCCGTCAAAGTAAAGAGGTTAGGAAACCCATGTACCCCCGTACCCATGTAAGTGATAGGGCCGTCGCGCCACTTGTCCGCCAGCTTCTGGCCGCGCCGCCCTGTAATGTCGACGCGGTCGTAGGCGCCGGTGATAGCATCGAAACCAGTGGCATAAACGATGATGTCGAATTCCAATTCTTCGGCTGTGGTGGCAATGCCTGTCGGTGTTATTCGCTCGATCGGTGTATCGTTCAGATCGACAAGACGCACATGATCGTAGTTGTAGGCTTCGTAGTAATTGGTTTCCATGGGTACTCGGCGCGTACCAAAGCCGTGGTCTTGCGGTGTCAGTTTTTCAGCCGTGACCGGATCGTGCACTCGTTCGGAAATTTTGCCGACCATATAGGCACTGAATTCGGCATTAGAGGCTGGATCTACTAATACATCACGGAAGTTGCCCAACCACACACCAAAGCCGGGCGAGTTATAAAGCTCGTCCCAGAACGCATGCCGTTCGGCTTCGCTTAGGTCGGCCATCACCCGTCGATCGGGCGCGTGCAGAAACCCGTTTGGCGTCGCGCGGCAACGCGCAAAAATGTCCGCGTAAGACTCCTTGATGCGCGCCATTTCTTCAGCGTCAATCGGGCTGTTGTGCAAAGGTGCGCACCAATTAGGACGTCGTTGAAAAACCGTCAATTGCCCAACCTCGGGTGCGATCGCTCCGATGATTTGCACGCCGGTCGCCCCGGTACCGATCACGGCAACACGCTTGCCTTTCAGATCGACCGGTTCCTTGGGCCAATAGTAGGTATGGAATGACTTACCATGAAACTCTTCGCCGCCGGAAATATTTGGCAGCGTGGCTGCCGATAACATCCCGACGGCAGTAAGCAGATATCGACAAGACAGCGAACGACCGTCATCCAGCGTTACCGCCCAGAGGCTGTCGGCCTCGTTATAGTCCGCGCGCTCGACACTCAGCCCGAATTGCATGTGTTCGCGTAGGTCAAAATGCTCAACCACGTGATTCAGGTAGCGCAAGGTTTCAGGCTGCGCTGCAAAGTGTTCGGACCAATCCCATTCCTGCAGAAGCGCGTCGGAGAAGGAGTAGCCATAGGTATAGCTTTCCGAGTCGAAACGCGCCCCAGGATATCTATTCCAATACCAGGTGCCACCAGGTTCGTCGGCACGATCCACCACCATCACACGTAAGCCTTGCTGCAAAAGTTTGTAGAGCATGTAGATGCCACACAAGCCTGCGCCGACGATGATGGCATCAAAATCCGCTGTGTTATCTCGCGATTCATTATTCATCGTTGCACCTCAGTATGATTTAGGCAGATCCAACACCTGCTCGGCAATAAAAGACAACACCATTTGTTCGGATACTGGAGCAATGCGAGCAATGAGGGATTCGCGCAACAATCTCTCCACCTGATACTCCTTGGAATAACCCATGCCGCCATGTGTCAGCACCGCCTGAGTGCAGGCTTTGAAGCCCGCTTGCCCACCCAGAAGCTTAGCCGCATTGGCTTCGGCCCCGCAGTCTTCGCCTTGGTCATACAGACTTGCCGCTCGCATGGTCAGCCAGAACGCCGCTTCCAGTTGTGCCCAACATTCCGCCAGAGGATGCTGAATGCCCTGGTTCTGGCCAATGGGCCGGCCGAACACCTCGCGTTCACGCGCGTACTTTGCTGCACGTGCCACCGCATCCTGGCCCAATCCCACAGCTTCGGCGCCAACCAAAATGCGCTCGGGGTTGAGACTGTGTAACAAGTAATAAAACCCCTTGCCTTCTTCGCCGATGCGATCGCTCTCGGGAATAAACAGGTCATCGATAAACGTGGCATTGGAATCCACCGCCGCGCGTCCCATCTTGGGAATCCGCTGCGCCTCGATATGATCACGGTCGAAGTCAGTATAAAAAAGAGTCATTCCCAGGGTACGCTTTTCTACCTGATCTTTGCGCTCAGTACGCGCCAGCAACATTATTTTGTGCGCTTCCTGGGCCGTAGACGTCCACAATTTACGTCCATTGACGCGATAACCACCATCCACTTTTTCGGCGAAGGTTTCGATACTGGTCGTATCAAGTCCCGAATTCGGTTCAGTGACACCAAAACAAACCTTGTGTTTGCCTTCAATGATGGGCGGCAGCATGCGCTGTTTTTGCTCATCCGTGCCCATCACCACAATGGGATGGGGTCCAAAGAGATTGATGTGCACGGAAGATGCAGCCGCTTGAGCTCCGCCACTCTTGGCTACGGTATTCATCATGATAGAAGCTTCGGTGACCCCCAGGCCCGACCCGCCATAAGCTTCCGGCATGGTGATGCCGAGCCATCCGCCAGCCGCCATGGCCTGCACAAATTCCTCGGGAAAGCGCATGTCTGCTTCACAACCGCTCCAGTAGTTATCATCGAATTCACTACAGACCTTGGCCACGTTATCTGCGATTGCCCGTTGGTCCTCTGTTAAACGAATGTCCATAAACCCCTCTATTCTCGTCGCACTGTCTCGTCAAGAGTGACGTCGGTTGACGTCACTCTTAGTCAGAAAGTATGCTACTGCAAGGAAATTGTCAACGCAGAGGCACCAGGTGACCCAGTCAATTAAGGTAGATGCACTGCCGCAAAAACAACGCGAGCGAGCGTTGCTGATCTTGCAGGCGGCAAGTGAAGTTTTTGCCAGGGACGGCTATGCCAGTTTCACGTTACGCCGTATTGCAGATGAAGCAGGCGTGCAGCTTAAGTCTCTGCAACGTCTGTTTCCTACCAAACAGGCGCTGCTTGATACCGTCATCGACCATGTCTTGCACAGCTATTACAACTGGACCTTCGATCCGCAGGTCTCTGCGGAAGATAATTTGACGGCTTTTGTCGACTATCTGCTGTGCGACCTGCGCGATCCTTTTACCGCCCGGTTCTTCCCGGAACTCTGGGCCCTGGGCGGCCGTGACGACCGAACAGGGGAAGCCATGGACGAGCTGTATGCTGAAGAAATCGGCAGGCTCACAGAAATGGTTCAACGCGTGAATACAAAGCTTTCACCACGCACTGCCAGACTCCGTGCCACCATGATCGCGATGTCCATCGAAGGGCTGATTCTAATGATCGGGTCTAACAGACCCAACCATGCAGATCATGAAGGACTCGTCGATGAAGTAAAGATGAGAATACTCGATATCGTCTTGGCACCAAGCACTTAAAGAGCCTTTAACGGGTAGAGCCACGATCGAGCAGATAAGTGATCAATGCTTCGCGCTGCGCCGCTTTGCGCAGTCCGCCAAACGCCATGACGTTACCTGGGACTGCCCGTTGGGGGTTTTCGAGAAATTGGGAAAGTGTCTTCTGCGTCCAGACAATGCCGGATTCTTCCAACGCGAACGAGTACGTAAAACCTGGCTGCGAACCGGCTTTACGACCTGCTAGTCTAACCAGACTCGGACCTGCCAAATGCATATCGGTATCTAGAGAATGGCACGCAGCACATTTGGAAAACTGTTTTTCCCCTGCTCTTAACACTGAATCGTCTGCACCGTACACCGCCGGAGGCAAGCTCAACGCCGTGGAAAAACCAAACAGAATGGCGAGTCTCTTTATCTTCATCCGCCTAACAGTTTGTTCACTCGTTGCGCCGCCCGAATGCCGCTGCCAATAGCGCCATCGATAAACCCTCGCCAGCCTTCGCCATGGTCACCGGAGGCAAAAAATATGCGGCCTGATTCGCTGCTGAAGGCGTCGTAATCTTTGCTCGCCCAGCCCTGACGATAAGTACACCAGGTACCCTTGGCATAAGGGTCGTTGTTCCAGTCGTAAGCAATCGTGCTGAGTAACTGGACATCTGGTACCAACTCGCGTAACGCTGCCTGCACTGCATCATCATCATACATATCCAGCAGTTGCGGATCGTGCCCGAACCCCACGAGTATGGTGTAATCCCTGGTTTGCTTACAGGTGGCAACATAGGTCAACGCCGTTGAGGTGCCGACGCTCAGCAGATTACCGACATCACCCTTGACCTTCGCATACATCTTGAAGCCACTGCCTGCGTGGCGTTCGTTACCTCGATCAATCACGGTTGCGGGTAGTGGCGGTAGGAAACTGACCGAAGGCAGAACGTTCATCGGCAACGTGGAAATAACAACACTGGCGGTCAGCTTTTCGCCGCGGACGGTGGTCACCTCGACGTGGCTACCTTTGTCCTCAATGGCTTTTATCGGTGCGGAAAGGCGTATATCGGGCCCGCCATCTTCAATCATCATGTTGAGTAGCTTATCGCTGCCATCCTGGAGGTAATAACGGCCGACCGAATCCATTAGGTTTGTGAAAGAGCCACCACCACACTGATTCCAACGCAGCAATTCCAGATAGGGCATGGTCTCGGCGTAACCATGCACCTGGGTCGCCGCCAACGGCTTGAGGTAGCTTTTCTGAAACTCGGTAAGATCAGTAGCCTCTATTTGCTGGGCCACATTGACACTATCAGCCTTTAGCGCGGCATCACGATTAAAGAGAAGATCCCAGGCGCGAGGCAGTACTTCGTATCCGGGGGCAACCAGTTTATGCCAGCCTTCGATGGCTTCCTCTATTTGTTCCAATGTGAGGGTATTCAGTTGCCCCTCAGAATTCATCATCATGACATCGGGCATCGCACCAGGCGTTTCAGTGATCTCAAGGCCATAACGTTCCTTTTCTGCCCAGACAAAGGGCTGGCTGTGGTGAATCCAGAACCCGCCAAGTTCCACCGGCGTACCTTCGAAGTCTGTTTTCAGCGTCCGGCCGCCCATTCGGTTGCGCGCTTCGACGATTAGGGTTTTGTAGCCGTTCTCCATGGAATCCCGAGCCGCTGCGACACCCGCAAACCCACCGCCAATAACGATCACGTCGTACTCGCTACTGGCGGACTTGCTGACCGAGCTGCTGGCTGAAGTTACAGTTGCCGCTGCTACGGTGACACCGGCGGCTACTGTACCTGCACCCGTTAGAAAACGCCGCCGATCAATCCCCTTTAGTTCTTTATTAGATCGCTTCTTTCCCGTGGTCTCTTTGCTCATAATAGTTTCACTCTCGAAGAATGTTCGATGGGAACAGTCTTGACGCTCTGGACATGATCGTTCTAACATAATCACGTCAAGTGACGTCAAATGACGTCACTCAAGTGCAGACTATTTTAGTAGCGAAAAGTTGTCAAATCATGAGAAATCTAGAGGGTATAGGATGAAGCTTGGATTAGTACCGATCAACGTCGGCGTTGCATCGATAGATCAGATGACGGAGCTCGCGCAGCATGCGGAAGCGCTAGGTTTCGAATCTGTGTGGACCTTTGAGCATGTGATTACTCCCGTGGACTATGCGTCGAAGTACCCGTACGACAGGTCCGGGAAAACTGGCATAGAACCCGAGAGCAACTTCCTCGATCCGCTGATCGCGCTTACCCACATCGCGGCTGTCACGACCACGCTGCGCCTGGGGACAGGAGTTAACATTCTGCCGCAGGTGAGTCCTCTTTATCTTGCCAAGCAAGTAGCGAGTCTCGAATTCGCAAGTCGTGGCCGAGTCGAGCTCGGGCTCGGGATCGGCTGGTTGCGCGAGGAATACCAGGCCCTCGGCGTACCTTTTGAACGACGGGGTGCGCGGTTCGACGACTACGTTGAGGCGCTGCGCAAGGTCTGGTCTGGCGATGAGGTAGAGCACCAGAGCGAGTTTCTTTCCTGGTCGGGATTCAAGAGCAATCCCGCAGCAGAAAGTCTGCGCATCGTCATCGGCGGTGACAAGGGCAGAGCATTCGAGCGCACGGCGCGCTTCGCGCAAGGCTGGTTTGCGCCGACCAATAGCGCAGATAGCCTGCGCAAAGGCATGCGGTCACTCACCGAAGCTTGTGATGCCGTGGGACGTGATCCAGCGGATATAGAAATTACGTGCATGTGGGATGCGCGTGGTGGCGTTGCGGAAGTAGAGGCATTTGCTGCTGCAGGTGCGAACCGACTGCTTGTACCCCTGCAGGCCCTGGGCTCAGAACCCCTTAAAGCCATGGAGACACTCGCCCGTGATGTAATCGCTAGTTGAGCACGGGGGGAAGATAGATGATTAGTACGTTGGCCAATCGTCCGTGACCAGGTCAACCAATAACCACAAACAACAACAAACTTGGTAGCGTTTAACCACTAATCGTCATTCCGCTCCACTCTTCCATAAAACAAGCAGGCAACCGATCTGGTTCGATACTCAGACTTTCGATCGAAAAGCCCTGTTATAATTCCTATCCTCAGGTTTGGGTCTTAGGCTGCTTGGTTGACTAATTATCGGCTGCAGATTTTTTGTCAATCCCTTGAAACGTTCCGGATAACATATCCACCTGAACGCTCATCAAGCTCCATTGTTACTATGCCACGTGATTGGGCCTCTTCTAATAGATCGCCAAAAGAACGGAACCCATAGAAGGATTCGCTGAATCCAGGATGGCGACGCTTCAGCGTTTGCTTGACCATCGAACCAAAGACCCCATCGCCGCGCTCTTTGATCAGCGCCTCGGCCGTTTCAACGACCAGATCAATACCCTCATCCTGTTGTTCACTCTCGCTCTTTTTACTGGACGAGGACTCCGCTGTCTTTTTAGGTTCATCCTTCTTGGCAGGTGACTTTCGCCGACTCCGTTTAGAAGTTCGTTCCTTGATCAAGTCATCATAAAAAAGAAATTCATCGCAATTACTCATTAGCAAATCGGAGGTGCTGTTCTTAACACCTACACCAATCACTAACTTCGCGTTCTCTCTTAGCTTGCTCACCAACGGAGAAAAATCCGAATCGCCACTAATGATGACAAAAGTATCAATGTGATCTTTCGTATAACAAAGATCCAGTGCATCAACGACCATGCGTATGTCGGCGGAATTCTTACCCGATTGACGGGTATGGGGAATCTCAATCAGCTCGAAGGCAGCTTCGTGCATGGTAGGTTTATGCTCTTTGTAGCGTTCCCAATCACAATAGGCTTTCTTTACAACAACGTTGCCTTTGACCAGCAGGCGCTCAAGTACCAGACTAATATCGAATTTTGGGTACTTCGCGTCTTTAACCCCGAGTGCCACGTTCTCGAAGTCTGCGAAAACAGCAAGGTTCCGATCAGAGTCGTCATTACGCATACAGATATCCAGTTCAACAAGTAAACGCGATTAGATCACATTTTCAGGTTTAGACAGATAAGAACTACAAGTTCTGGAACTCAGGTTATGGGAGATGTTCGCTCTCCCCCAAGAACCTGTTGTTCAGCCTGCATGGCTATCGCGCTGACATGAGGCCTGTTATCTGGATTGCGGATAAAGGACTAAATAACAGAACCTTCTCTTTGGATCGCAAGCCAGGCTTCAACCTTTCTACCAACTTTGATTGGAATCACTCTCCAATACATGATGAAGGGAGTCCCGTCTTTCTTGTAGTTGATGGCTTTTCCTTCGAATTTCTTACCAGTTTTCAGCGCTGCAGAAAGTCGATCCAGAACCTTTTTGTCGGTACCTTTTCCTTGAAGAATCCGGGGTGTTTTGCCTATAACTGATTCGATACTCAGACTTTCGATCGAAAAGCCCTGTTATAATTCCTATCCTCATATTGCTCGATGATACGAATGGCCTTGAATCTATCCAGTCAGCTTACCATCCTGAAGATGCTATGGGAGGGCTCGAGGTGGGCACTTGCGCAACAGTCATTATGAATCTGGCAGAGCAAAAATTATATTAGGGTTGGATCATTCGGTCGATAAACCTATCCGCTCACCGCCAGCAGACCTGACCGATCAACAAACAACGCTATTCTGATTCCCGGCCCATCGATTACATAACGGTGAGGGTCGCGATCGACCAGAGACTGATCCTAGAG
>JABGVY010000348.1 GCA_018645845.1 Gammaproteobacteria bacterium
AGTCAGAACACGACGACCGCTGCTTTCAAGTCTATTATCGCCGCCATCAATCGTAAATGGCGCTAGCCTGAGGTGAAAGGAGGCGGAGGGAGTTAGATCTAACTCCCTTCATTCCCCTTCAATCTGTATATCACCTCGCACGTGTTTCTTGTTCTTTAAAATGGTTCCGGAGGCTCAGAGAGTTTGGCCGTCCGAATCATGTTGTCCTGGATCTGGATGATTTCAAAGCGGTAATTTTCGATGGTGAAACAGACGTTTGCGTCAGGAATAGTCTCAAGATACTCGGTGATTAAGCCGTTGAGCGTCTTGGGTCCTTCAACTGGCAGGGCCCATTCGAGGGACCTGTTAATAAGTCTGATATGCGTCCCGCCGTCTACCAGGTAGCTTCCGTCTGCCTGAGGATGGATATCCACACTGGTCGCTGCAATATTACTGGTGAAGTCGCCTACGATCTCTTCAAGGATATCTTCGATGGTGACGATTCCCTGGATATCGCCGTACTCATCAACGACAAGTGCGATACGCTCTTTCTCTTTCTGAAAGTTAATCAGCTGTTTTTGTAGCGGCGTGCTCTCGGGAACGAAGTAAGGCTCAACGGACTCCTGGAGCAGGGCCACTTTTGTTAGCTCGCCATCAATCAGGAATCGCGCGGCGTTTCGAATATGTAACATACCGATAATACGGTCTATATCTTCCTTGAATACGGGAAGGCGCGTGTGCTGACTGGAACGGAACTGGGTTACTATCTCGTCCATGTCGTCTTCAATATCAATGCCGATAATCTCGGTTCGCGGCACCATGATGTCATCAACGGTGACGTTGCCGAGGTCAAGTACACCAAGCATCATGTCCTGGTGGTGCCCGGCAATCTGGGACCCTTCATACACAACGGTTCTCAGTTCATCCACGCTAAGGTTATCTTCACCGGCATCGTCGTGACTGACACCAAACAACTTCAGGAATCCGTTTGCCATAGTGTTCACCAGCCAGACGAACGGATAACAAATCCATAGAAGTAATTGCAGGAGGTAGGAAGAAGGGAGTGCTACCTTTTCCGGGTAAAGCGCGGCGAGAGTTTTTGGTGCAACCTCGGCAAATACAAGAAATACAATGGTGCAAATAATCGGCGCCGCGGCGATGCCATCGTCGCCCAGAAGTTTTATTGCCAGCACCGTTGCTAATGATGCCGCAGTAAAATTCGCCAGATTATTGCCGATCAGAATGACGCCAAGCAGTCGGTCGGGCTGCTCCAACAGCTTGTTCGCGCGGGATGCACCGCCGTGTCCTTTGTTGGATAGATGCTTCAGCCGATAGCGGTTAAGCGCCATCATGGCCGTTTCAGATCCTGAGAAATAGGCAGAGATTATGACAAGTAGGGCAATGGCGCCAAATAAAGCGCCTGTCGACAGATCGTCCAAAAATGGAGACCTCGCGGAAGTTCAGAGATTGCAGTTGTACGGATTACGCTTTTCGGTGTCAAGTGCTGTAAAACTCAACTTTTTCCAAGAATAACCTCGAGCACAAGCTTACTGCCGAAATAGCCCAGAACGAGTAGTACAAAACCGAACAACGTCCATCTCGAGGCTATCGCCCCTCGCCAGCCCAGTTGATAACGCCCCCAGGCTAGAACCATGAACACAATCCAGGCAGCCAGTGTAATTGCGGTATGGTGAATCAAGCCTGGCTCCGAAAAATCGTCCAGGAAAACAAACCCCGATCCTATGCTCAGAGTCAGGAAAACAAGCCCGACCCAGATTATCTCGAACATCAGGTGTTCCATGGTTTCAAGCGGTGGCAGGTTCCTCAGGATGACGAGCCGGTGATGCCTGAGCATGTTGTCACCAAAGGAAAGGAGCAGGGCTTGTGCTGCTGCGATCGTAAGCAGGCTATAAGCAATAATAGACAAGGCAATGTGGCCGAAGATGCCTCGGGTAATATCCTGGATCGGCGTGTAGTCACCTTTTAAAATAATCTGGAGAAGAATGGTGCTGATTGCGAGAGGAAAGACGAAAACGAACAGGTTATCGACCGGCCGCCGCAGACTACTGATTAGAACAATGGCGCCGATGGAAAGGGACATCAGCGAAAGCATCGGGTAGATACCCAGGTCATAACCATTGGTGTTGCTGAAACCCCAGGACGCGGTGAACCCATGCAAAATGATGGCAAGTGCGCCGAGCAGTTTAACCCAGCTACCCGCGCCACTACCTTTCAGCATCCTTTGTAGCTGTAATCCGGTTGCAGCCAGATAGCAAAGGCTGGCGGCAACGCCTGAGGTGATCATCAACATATCGTTAATCCAATCAATTATTCACCACTTCACAACGGGCCGGTGGGATTCGTTATACTAGCCCAAACCAGTCACAAGTATCAGGTAAATCAGTGTTCGAATCATTAACAGAGAGGCTTGGCTCCGCGCTTTCCTCTATTACAGGCAAAGCTAAACTAACGGAAGAAAATATTCAGGAAGCCCTGCGGGAAGTGCGAATAGCCCTGTTGGAAGCCGACGTTGCATTGGTCGTCGTCAAAGACTTCATTGAGAGCGTTAAAGCCAGGGCCCTGGGTGTAGAAGTCGCAGCAAGCCTGTCCCCCGGACAGGTTTTTATCAAAATTGTTAATGACGAACTGGTCAGGGTTATGGGAGCCGGGGAAGGCGAACTTAACCTCTCTGTGCAGCCCCCGGCAGTGATCTTGATGGCTGGACTTCAGGGAGCGGGTAAAACAACGTCAACGGCCAAACTTGGTCTGTGGTTGAAGAACAAAAGCCAGAAGTCTGTGATGGTCGCGAGCACCGACGTATACCGGCCTGCAGCAATCGATCAGCTTCGAACCCTGGCGGAGCAGGCTCAGCTCAACTTCTTTGAGTCGAACATCGACCAGAAGCCAGTTGTTATCGCCAAGGCTGCATTGGCAGAGGCGAAAAAACAATTTGCCGATGTGCTTATCATCGACACGGCCGGCCGGCTGGGTATTGATGAAGAGATGATGCAGGAGATCCGTGATCTTCATCAGGTATTGACGCCAACGGAAACTTTGTTCGTGGTTGATGCGCTGACAGGTCAGGACGCCGCGAATACTGCGCGGGCGTTTGGCGATGTGTTGCCGCTGACCGGTGTGATTCTTAGTAAGGCGGATGGGGACAGCAGGGGTGGTGCAGCATTATCTGTCAAATCCATTACCGGTAAGCCCGTCAAGTATATGGGTGTCGGTGAAACAATTGATGCGCTGGACGCGTTTTACCCTGATCGGATTGCATCGCGAATTCTTGGCATGGGCGATGTTATGTCGCTCATCGAAGATGCCGAACAAAAAATTGATAAGAAGAAAGCTGAGAAACTTGCCAGAAAAATTAAAAAAGGCAAGAAGTTCGACCTTGAAGACTTTAAGGATCAGATACAGCAGATGAACAACATGGGTGGCATTGCGAGCATGTTGGACAAGATGCCGGGTATGGGCAAAGTGTCCCAGGCCGCCCAGGGAAAAATTAACGATAAGTCGTTCATTCAGATGGAAGCCATCATCAATTCAATGACCCCAGGGGAAAGGCATTATCCTGATAGCATTAACGGATCCAGAAAGAAGCGGATTGCCGGCGGTTCCGGAACGCAGATCCAGGATATCAACCGATTACTGAAGCAGCACAAACAGATGCAGAAGATGATGAAGAAGCTGGGTAAAAAAGGCGGGATGAGCAACATGATGCGAGGTATGGGAGGCATGATGCAGCCGCCGGGTGGTGGATTTCCGGGTAGATAATGGAAATAGATGTTAGTAAACAATAACTTATGAGTTTAGAAGCCCGGGTTGGTTGGAAAGTCACGAGCTGTTTTATTTCCGGGGTCTTTGCCGTACAATACGCCCCCTTTCGAGGACCCGCAGGGCTTCGGAACACTAATTTTTAAAGGAAAACAATTAGATGGTCACTATTCGCTTGGCGAGAGGTGGTAGCAAGAAGCGCCCGTTCTATCACGTTCACGTGGCTGATAGCCGTGTATCCCGAGATGGTCGATTCATTGAGCGATTGGGATTTTTCAACCCACTTGCCCGTGGTGCGTCAGAAGGCACCCGGATTGATCTGGAACGGGTCGATTACTGGGTACGACAAGGCGCGCAGATGTCGGACCGAGTAAGAAAGGTGGTTAAGGATTACCGCAAAGCAACAGCGGGCAAAAGTAGCGAAGAAGCTGCATAACCTAATACGTGAATGCCAGATGTGAATGAAATACGTCTGGGCAGTATTAATGGCACCCACGGGTTAAAGGGTTGGGTCAAAGTCTTTTCTTACAC
>JABGVY010000356.1 GCA_018645845.1 Gammaproteobacteria bacterium
CTTGGACAAGCAAAAGTACGTGGCGCTGTACAAATGATTATTAACCCGATCGCCATCAGGTAAGCGCAGCCTGCTGCGGCACGATAGTCCTGCGATGCAGCACGTGACAGACGACCAGGGAAATCGCCACGATAAACAATGTGGCGCAGCAGAATTGCATGACACTCGCAGTTGAATCAGTTACGCCTACAATCAAGCTGCTGATAAAAGGTGCAAAAGCCGAACCCAGCCCACTCATTAGCTGCAGGTAGACAACATTTTTGTGTGACGGTTGCTCTACGAAGGACAGACCAAAGGTAACGTAAGAATTGTAGGTAGCAGATACCGAGATGCCGTAACCATAGGCGAGCAACAGCACAGTGGAAGTTGATGAAACGACTGTCAGAGCATACACCGACAGCAACGACACAAACACGAAACAATACAAAAGATACTTCACATCAATCTTTGAAGCGGCCCAGGTTCCCAGCAGGCTGCCAACGAAAGCTGCGGCAAAGACATTAGTCATAAACAGGCCACCGACTTCTGGCCCGACACCAAAGGTCTGCTGTATGAACTGGGGTGCCCACACGAAGATTGAAATTTTTGCCATCATAAAGAGCAGAAGCGTGATGCCAACCAGTATGATGCCAACATTCCAGGTGCCAACCACGTCCAATTCTTCTTCCGGCTCTAGCACCGGCTCAAATGAAGAGGTTGCCGCAAGCAACATCACTATGCCGATCAATACCGCTACAATCAGGTAAACAGATGTCCATTCGAACTGATTAAGAACAAACCAAGTCGCCGCACCTGAAAATACAATCCCCCCGCCGTTGAACATCACGTCCTGCGATACCATGACCATCTGCCGCTGTTTGGCAACCCACTGCTGGGTGATTACCGTGACACCACCGCAGACTACAATGGCCATCAATGCACCAATAGTGGCGAGCAAGTAAGGTAGCAGGAAGTATTGAGCACTGAAGTGCAACCAGATGATCAACCCGGCGGAGACAACATAACTCCACAGGATGACTGTCTTGATCGCAAAATAGTCAAAAACAAAGAATGCAAGAAGACCACCAACGAAGACTCCGCCCGTGAACCAGGTGAATTGGGATGCAATATCGGCGAGTTCTACACCGTACTTGAGAGCCGCTGGCGCTGTCAGCAAACCAACAGTGGTCACAACCCCCCCCAAGATGAGGGTTGCGAGCAAAGGAATGAACATCAACCGATACTGATTCGCGCTCATTTGTGTTGTACCTCTCTAACTGAATCTATCAAACATGCGCTTCCCCACTCGATTGTCAGGAAATCTCTACCGTCAAGTCGCCAGGCTTGACCTTCTATTTCACTCTCCAAAGGCCGTAGAGCATATCACCGCCCTGTTGACCCTGAGAAGTCGAGCGTCAACAAACAACGCGTCAATCCGGTGAGATTTCCTCAAGCCGCCTGCCTGCTGTCTCCGGCAAGAATAGCCAGACCATCACTGGCGCAATCAGCGATATGACACAAAGCACGCTGATCGAAGTCCAGTTCGATTCAAACACCGTGTACATCAGCGACACCGCTGTCAGACCCAATATTCCGGCAGCAGTGGAAACAATCGCCCGGAACCCTGTTGCAGTTGATCGATACCGTGTCGGGAAAAGTTCCGTACCGTAGCTGGTTGTCGTGACATCGCTGCCCATCACAAAAAATATCAGACCTACCCACAATAGTGGCACGAATACTCCACCGATCGCATAAAAAGCGAGCGCTGTGAGGGAGAACATGCCGGTGAACAAAATGGTAATGGGTTTGCGCCCAAATCTGTCGCTGAGCCAACCAGCAAGAGGATTACCTACAATCGCCAGCGCACCGCCTACAAGGTTAAGCATCGCGATGCTGGACGGTTCCCAGTCATGTACATCCTGCAAATACTTGGGTGCAAAAAAACCGGCAGTACTCCCGGCGAGAGCCAGGCCAAATACAACACCAAAAATACCTATTGTACGTCTGGGAGCATTGCTAAACAGGTCGCCGATATTTTTCATCACCGGTTGATGGGCATGCTCTACTGCCTGAAACCTCTGGGTTTCCGGCAAAGACCGGCGCCAATAGGCGATAAGAACTAGCGGTATCAGGCCAACAGCATAAAGAGATCTCCAACCGTACGGCGCATACTCGACGAACCCGAACATGATGGCAGCAAATCCAGCGCCGCAAGCCTGCAAAGCCCCAAGGGCCCCTATACCCCATCCTCTGTTTTCCGGAGCAAATTCTTCTGCAATAACTACCGCAGCAATCAATACCTCTGCTGAACCAAAGCATCTGGCAAGCATTTGAAAGACAACAAAGGCCTCCGCGTTCGGGGACAAGGCAGTTGCACCGGTAAACAGCGTATAACCAACCACCGTAATCAACAGCATCAGCCGTCGACCGTAACGGTCTGCGGCTATGGCAAGGAATACGGCCAAAAAGGCCCCCGCCCTTACAATCGCTCCAAGGAACCCGACATCAGCTTCTGAAATGAGCAGTTCCGCCTGGATCTGCTTCAGGTTTAGGGAAAACAGATACATGTCGTACTGCTCAAAGAAAGAAACAGCTGCCAACAAACCAAGCAGTTTCCACTGGTGCTTACTTAGATCAGGTGGCCGTCCTAGAAACCAGGCAAACCGGTACCACAATGGTACTTCTCTCAAGTTGACTATCCGACCGGTGAAAACAGCAGCATAACTGAAGGGACAGACAAATCGGCGAAAAACAGGGCTCGCCTCAACAGCCAGCCAAACGGATGTTAATCAGGAAACACAAAACCTCGAAACACTGATAAAATTGCGTAAATTCAATTGGGAACAGTATCTTGATAGACCTACAAAGAGAGGGTGAGGTTTTCGTTCTCACCATGGATGATGACGAAAACAGATGGAACACAACATTTGTCAGGGCGTTCAGCAAAGCGCTGGATGAAGTCGAGTCATCAGAAGGGGCCGCTTCACTAGTCACCACTTCGTCTTCAGCAAAGTTTTTTTCCAACGGCCTGGATCTCGAATGGCGAATGTCAGAAGGCGAGCATCGAGGTGGAGACAGAGACGCATTTGGCGCTGAGTTTATGACCCTGATGGGCAGAATCATTACCCTTCCCGTACCAACTATCGCCGCCATAAATGGCCATGCATTCGGCGCCGGCTTTATGTGCGCCCTTTGTCACGACATCCGCTTTATGAGAGAAGACCGCGGATTCGCCTGTGCAAACGAGGTAGAGATTGGCATGGTGATTCCCAATCCAGAGCTTGCGCTTTTTCGACACAAACTCCCCATGAATACCTTTTTTGAAACCGTACAGCTAGCGAGACGCTGGACCGGCCCGGACGCCGTTGCCTCCGGCGTTGCACAACAGGCATACCCTCTGGATTCATTACTGGACAACGCAATAAGTCGCGCCGCTGAACTGGCACGCCTTGGTGCAAACAGAAAGGTTTATGGCCGCATGAAAGAATCGATCTACGGCGAGAATGCCGCCATCAACAATGCACATGGACCGGCGCATATGCTCAAAAATGCCGACCAGTTTCACTAAGCCGATAGCCGTCAGGCTTAAAGCCACAAACATTGAACGCCAACGACCTAGCAGTACAGATTATTGAGAAACAGGAGGGTGATAGTGTTATCACCTTCCTTCAGATCACGAACCTCAGCGACGGTTTGATCGGTCGGAAATGGCGTTTATATTTTTCAATGGGCCTGTCCCCTGTTGCAGAAGAAAGACGGGTAATACAAACCATTGTTGATGGACGATACGGTTTCCTTGAACCCACGGCACAATGGCAGGCACTAGAGCCTGGTGACTCAATCAACGTCCAGATTAGGAACTGGCTTTTCTCTGGCATGCAACTCGTCGCCCGACAGGGGTTTCATGTAACGCAATTGACCGATGGCAGCGAGCGACTGCTCGGTGCACCGGTGCTACTCGAACCAGATCTGGTAGCTTTGACCAAGCCACGGAGCACCTGGGTCAGTGCCCCCTCTCCGCAAGCAGATCGCAATCTTCCCTCCCCATCTGGGACAGCACCAGAGGAAATCATCCCTTCCGTAAAAGAACAGGTTCTTCGCTCTGAGGAGATTAACGTCACCAGATTGCATGTCGCTGATACCTCTCTCAATAGCGAAGCCGCTTACCTCAGGAAACTACTACTTCAAATGGGGGTTTTTGGGGAAGGCATCCCTATTTACCTCTCGATAGAACCTGCCATCGAATCGTCTTACCAACTGGAGACTAGCAACGACGGCATCAATATTGTAGGGCGGGATGAACAGGCAGTGTTTTATGGCATACAGACACTTCGCCAAATAATCCGCCCGCAGAAAGCGGGTTGTACCTTCCCCACAGTTCAAGTCGCCGACACACCTGACTTTGAACATCGCGCTTTCTTTCTTGATATTGCACGACACTTTCAGCCTCTGGACCAGATAAAGAAAACGATAGAGGTCATGTCGACCTATAAGATGAACCGACTTCAATTAGGCATTTCAAATGACGAAGGCTGGCGCCTGGAAATTCAATCGGTGCCTGAGCTCACCATGGTTGGCGCCCGTCGCTCGTACCATCGATACAAACCGGATGGCACGCTAAGGGCCCTGTATCCCGCATGGGGCGACGACCATCAGGACTATGCGGGTTTCATTTCTCGAAACGAGTTTGTCGATTTGCTTCGACATGCGAAGAAACATCACGTCGAAGTCATTCTTGAGTTCAACTTGCCGGGTCACGCCAATGCCGTCATCCAATCCCTTGGTCAGTCAGACCGGTGGCAGCTAACCGACCCTGAGGACACCTCTGAATACAGGTCAGCGCAAGGTTACACGGCAAATGTCATTAACGTCGGCATGCATGACAACTACCGACTGGCAAAAGTCATACTGGAAGAAATAAAGACCATGTACGATGCTGCCGAACTGCCCATGTCCCGAATTCATTTTGGCGGTGACGAGGTACCCGAAGGCGCCTGGCTAGATTCCCCTGCCTGCAGGAGATTACCTGTATGGAATACAGCCTGGGATGTCACGAATCCGGAACAGGCGAGGGAAGCTACACAGGCGCTGATGGCTTACCACTATGATCAGGTCACAACGATTGCAGAGCAGGTCTCACCAGGCATCCAGACAGGGTTCTGGCATGAGATGGGTGCGTCCGGCGATAGCAACACCAACAGCTACTACAACGCATGGTTGACCTCAGATGCAGACACCAACCTGATCGACTCACTTATCGATCGAGGCCAAAACCTGGTGATTTCCAACGCCAGTTTTTTATACCTGGATATGCCATATGCAATGCGCGCAGATGAACCCGGGCTACCGTGGGCTGGCTACATCAATACAAAATCAATCTACAATTTCGACCCACTCGGTTGCTGGGCACTGACAGCAGGTCAGTCCAGTCAGGTCCTTGGCATTCAGGCCCAACTATGGAGCGAGACGGTATTCACAACAGATCTGATGGACTACTACACCTTCCCCAGACTACTCGCTGTCGCCGAGCGCGCGTGGAATAGTCGACCGACGCTAGACCGTTGGCCGCAATTCCGACAAGCTTTGATAACACGAGAACTTCCACACATCTCCAAGCTTGGCGTCAAATACCGGCCAGACGAACTGGAGAAATAAGATTTACTAAAGCCTATAACCAAGGTCCCGTTTCAGGGCATATACCTAACAACTAGGAAAAGGCGCGGAGCCCTTTTGATTCAAGCCAAACGTTCACTTCAGTTTGCGTCTGCTGGTCTAGTGAGCGTTTAATATTATCGACAATCATTCTCCGGGAAGTTTCGGGATATGGCCGCGACAAGTAACTCACATCCTCCCCATAGATTTCTGCATGGAAAGCTTTCGCACCTGCCTTCTGTGCGGCACCATTTGCCAGAACGTAAGGCTGGTAAGTATTGACCATCTCCCCGAGGACAAATTCACCAAACGCCGTGGTTTCCGGGAAAGTAGGCACTCTACCCGACCCATCCCATTGATCTAATTCACCTTCTGCATAGCTCACTACCCGTGGATAGTTCGCCGTCACTCTTTTTGGCACAGGATCCATATAGGTATGAGCCCTGAGCCCTCCGAGCACAATACAATCAACAGCCGTGGGACGTTCGCCCATAAGATAACGCGTCTCACCCAGCTGCTTTTCTATGGCCTCCAGGATCCGCAGGTACTCTGCTTCCGCTGCTTTTCTTTGAACATCTGAATCGGTGCCCGTGGCCCTGCAGGCTCTTGGTCCCCAACTTAGCATTCTCTCGGCGATGGCCGGATTCCCATCAGCCATAATATTCGATGCAAACTCCGCACTCTCCGGGTAGTGCCATCGATAGTGCACCATGGTCCTTGCTACCCACTCATCGAAGTACTCTTCGACGATCTGAACAAGCACTGCCTCGGGGCCAGCCGGGTACATCTGACGTTTAAGATAGCGTTCATCAAGCATGTGCATGATGGGGGTGGTATCTCCAATCATCCAATTTTCAGGCGTCTGGAGTACGGGTACCTGGTGGGTACCGGATCGAGCCTCAATTGTGTCCGGATCGCTAAGGTTCTTGTTATGCATTTCAAACTCGAGGCCATAGAAGAGACACGCCGCCTCAAGCTTGCGAGTGAAGTAGCTAAGCTCACCGCCATAGATGGTGTAATGGTTCGAGATGTTCGTTCCCCGTTAGCTTGCTTTTCTAATCTTGAGATTCAATTCAAGAGTCCCGAGCATAATACCGGGCTGATGCAGCAATTTATTATCGCTGCCGTATTGGATGTCATCCAGGCGATCGAGCAGTCTGCTCCAGGCCAACTGCTGCTCTATTCTTGAGATACCCGCGCCAGGACACACCCTGGGTCCGGCTGAGAATGTCAGGTGCCTGGTAACAGCTTTCCTATCCAGTCTCAGCTCAAACGGGCATTCAAATTCGTCTGGATCTACATTTGCCGCCGCCCAGCGCAGATGCAATACCGATCCTTTCGGCACCGTCACACCCTGGAACACTTCATCCTGGCTGGTCTGCCGGGTCGATAATCCCTGGGTCGGAGAACGCATGCGCATACCTTCTTCCGTGAACTGCCTGACCAGGTCACGGTTGTTTTTCAGGCGGTCAAACAGGCCTTCATGCTCGCAAATCAATTGCGCCTGTTCCTCTATCGCATATTGAGTCGTTTCCAGGCCACCGATAATCATGGCATAGACAATTCCATTAACTTCAAGATCCGTGAGCTTCCTGCCTAGCGGAGAGTATGTGACCTCTGTGAGAAACGAAATCATGTCCTGCTGAGGGTTCTCCCGCTTTTCTTTTACTTTTTCCTGAACATATTCCTTAAACCCATCCAGCAATACAAACTGTTCACGAATCTCTTCATCGTCAAGTTTGTTTTGATGACCTCGCCCATATACAAAGGCTTTTACTTGGGCTTCACCCCATAGGCCCAGTTGCGGTATATCTTCTAAGGGGAATCCCAGCACACTCGCCATCACACGCTGAGGCAAAGGCCTTGCAAATTCCTTGATGAAGTCAATCTCTTCCTTATCGATCCAGCTATCGATCAAGTCATCCACATGCTTTGTGATCATGGCCTCATGGCGGCTTGCCCCAGGTCCAACCCACGGGTCTGTCAGCTCCTGTCTATGAGCACGCCAAAGATCCATGTTCGGCCGCAGCGTCACCATGGACGCCTGCATCGCATTCAGGTTCGGCACATTTTCGACATCGACACCTGACTCAGCCATCTCTCTTATAGGGCCAGACATAAGTGGGGGAAAACGATCAGCGTCCCTGACCACCGTGTTGATATCTTCATGCTTGGTCAGGATGAAAGCATCCGTGTCAGGTGTTAAACCCTCACCGGCCAGTTTGTGGACCGGGGACTCACCGTGGAGTATCGGATACGCGTCATACCAGTGTTCCTGCGCACCGGGTGCGAACAGGTCAACATCTTCAAGACTCATGGGACACTTCATGTCCGTCAGAAAGTGATTGGGTGTCTTGTCACTCATTGCTGATCGTTCCTTCCTTTTTCTTTTAACTCTATTTCAGACAGTACAGCTTGAAACAATGGGTGACAAGTAACGGCGCGAACCAAAAAAATCGATTGTTCCTTAACTAATAGCGGCCCAAACCGCTCCACCAAGCGCACCAAGGACCAGGATACTGCAGGGGAGCATGGTGAGCATCATGCCTACACTGCGACTTGAGGGATCTTTCACGTAACTAATCGCATAAATCGCCCGGCCCGCAATGAAGACCAGCCCGATCGCGGCAGCACCAAGAACATGGACATATTGAGCAAAAAACCAGATGCCCGGCACAAACAAAATCAGCTGCTCAATCGTGTTGTAGTGCACTCGGAAGTATCGCTCGAACTCTTCATTCCCGGTTACGGCAGGTGCTTCAAGCCCTGTACGGCCCCTCGCAAGACCAACTCTAATACCCAGCACGAAGTACTCCAGCAGGGCCAACATAATAACAATCACTACCAGTTCCATAACACTCTCCTATTCCACTTTCCAATTTGGCACTCGAAGGGGCCTCAAATCATTAGCTTAAACTAAATCATGGTATCAGGGCCTTCGCGTTTCTGCGTCAGCGAGCTTTCGCAGGTTCTCGGTATGATCCTCCCGGTTGATCCTGTAGATGCTGAGAACAGCCAATGCAAGGAGGTAAAAGAAAAGCACCGTTGGTACGTAAATATAAGCCAGGTCAAACAACGTTTCTTCAGGCACCTGGCCGGGCTTTGCTTGGGTGGGGAACTGGATGATTGCCAGTATCTGTCCCGCAACGACCACACCCAGCCCATTGACGGCCTTCTGGGCAAAGCTGTTAGCCGCAAAGAAAATACCTTCGGACCTTCGGCCTGTTTTTACCTCACTGTCCTCAACGACGTCAGCGATCATCGCCGCAATCAGGGATGAGGACATGATAATCAGGGTGACCTCTACCGTATTGAAAACCACCAGGGTCCAGAACAGCGTGTCCGTTCCATTCTCCGGGAACAGGCCAAGGACTCGAAGAATGAAAGGCATCGGCGCCATTGCAAAAGCGAGCCCCAGAATCGTCATACCGCCTTTTTTCTTTCCTAACCAGCGGGATACCCTGGGTGCCAGCATCAGCGCGATAAAGGCCGAAAAGAAATAAGGAAGGTTCATGTAGCCGATTTGGGTAGTCGTAAGTTCCCAGAAGTGTCGGGAAAAATAGATCGACAGTGACGTCGACACGCCTGCTGCAACCGCTTGCAACAGGGCGGAAACAAACAGTGCGAAGAAAGACCGATTGGACAGTGTTTCCTTCATTTCCTTCTTTGTCTTCGTAAAGCTAAACGGCGCACTAGTTGGCGGCTTTCGAAGATACGGAATATGCTTGTGGGTACCGATTGCAGACACGTAGATAGAGACAAAAATAACAATTGAAGCAGTCAGACCGTAATCACTCCAACCCTGAACGTATTCCAAACCGCCCTTCTCTTCAGGTAAAAACACGAGGTAGTTCATCACCGCCATCGTTAATCCACCCCACCAGCCAAAGAAAAATCGAAAACTCATCATTTCCGTTCGCTGGTCGTAGTCGTCCGTCAGTTCTGCGACCAGCGCCGTTGCTGGTATCTCATAAAAAGTAATCAAGGTACGAATCAGGACCGCCATGCAGACGAAATAGAGAAATAACCCTGTCTCATCCCAAGCGGGAGGAGACCAGAGAAAATAGTAGGCAAGCGCAACAGGAACACCTGCCGCATACATATAAGGATGCCTACGTCCGAGCTTCGAATGGGTGTTATCGGAGATATAGCCCACCAACGGATCAGATATGGCGTCGAACACCAGCGCAATAAGAATGCCCAGCGAGACAAGATCTGCTCGCAACCCAATAACCTGACTATAATAAAAAAGTAGCAGGTAATTGAATCCATTGCTTTTAGCACCGTTGGCAACAGCTCCGAAGCCATAGTAAAGCTTGGTTGATAAATCGACCTTTCGGGTCCCCGGTGTACTTCCCTGAACTGGTTGCAAAAAAACTCCACTGAACTAACAACGCAGGATCATACTGAGTCACATCACAGAGGTCGAGCTATGGTTTGTTGGTATTTCCATGACGTCATACTGCTGCTAGCATCGCACTCTGCATCCCGTATAAGGAACGGAACTGTGGCGATTTCTGGACAACCAATCAGGCGGAAGGAAGACATTAGATTCATCACCGGCAAAGGTCGATATACGGATGATGTCAACCTGCCAGACCAATGCCACGCCATCTTCGCTCGCTCACCTGTAGCTCATGCCAATATTACGAGTATAGACACCACTGTAGCCGCGGCAATGCCTGGCGTTCGCCTGGTTTTGACAGGGACCGACTATGCTGAATCTGCGCTTGGGACGCTGATCTGCGGCTGGATGATCCACTCAAAAGACGGCGGTGAAATGAAA